>JAGWZI010000003.1 GCA_018968925.1 Patescibacteria group bacterium
GGCGTTTCTCCATTATAAGGAAGCGATTCTCGGCCCACGATACGAGCTCTCCGTTGCCGTCGTCAGTCCGGCAAAGATGCGCGCAATCAACCGGCAGTATCGCAAGCTCGACAAGCCGACGGACGTTCTCGCATTTCCCCTTTCAAAAACACAGGGCGAGGTGTTCCTCTGTCTGCCGGAAACGAAAAAAGAGGCGAAAAAATTCGACCGCGGCTATGAAAATTTCCTGTCATTCCTCTTCATCCATGCTTGCGTCCATTTGCTCGGCTATGATCACGGGACAAAAATGGAAAAAATGGAGAAAAAATGGAGAAAAAAATTCAACATTTGACCGCTGAGCGGAGCCGCGAGCTCCGCTTTTTTATGCACACTTCTCATTCCCCGAATAGTCTGGTACAATAACCCCAACAGAATCTTATCTTATAAAAATGGCGCAGAAAATTTCAGTCGGCATAGACATCGGAACGGACCGCGTCAAAGTGGTCGTCGCCGAGAACGTGAAGACCGACCGCGCGTTCGCGCCGCGCGTCATCGGTCTCGGATCGGCGAAATCGTCGGGGCTCCGCCACGGCTACGCCGTCTCGCCTGACGAAGCGACCGAGGCCGTGCGCGAAGCTCTGCATCATGCCGAAAAATCCGCCGGCGTGAAGATCCGCAAAGTCCGCCTCGGCGTAGGCGGCGTCGGCCTCTCGGCCGTCGTCGGCAAGGGATCGGTCATGGTCTCGCGGGCGGATTCCGAGATCACCGAGCTCGACATCCGAAACGTCCTTGCCGCCGCCGAGAGCGAATTGCCGGCAAGTTCCCTCGTGAATCGGAAGATCATCGTTCCCGTGCCGCTCTCCTACAAGATCGACGAGGAGATCGTCCCCGGCCGGCCGCTCGGCATGCGCGGCGCCAAGCTCGAAGCGCGCGTCCTCTTCGTTCTCTGCCTTGAACAACATATCAACGATATCATCAATGCCGCGGAAAACGCGGGTCTTGAGGTAACCGGAGTCATGGCATCCCCGCTCATGGCGAGCCTGGTCAACATGACAAAGCTCGAACGCGTGGCCGGCAGCGTCCTTGTCAACATCGGCGCGGAAACCACCTCGCTCGCCGTCTTCGAGAACAACCTGCCCATTTCGCTCGAGGTCTTCCCCGAAGGCGGCGCGGACATCACAAACGACATCGCGCTCGGCTTCCGCATTCCGATCGACGAAGCGGAAAGCCTGAAGGTCGGTTCCGTGGCGAATGCCGATTATCCGAAAAAGAAACTCGATGACATCATCCGCAAGAAATCGGAATCCATATTCGCACGCGTCGAAGCGCATCTGAAAAAAATCGGCCGTTCGGGCCTTCTGCCCGCGGGCATCGTCATCACGGGCGGCGGCTCCGGTGCAACCGGCATCGGCGAGATCGCCCGTGCGGAACTCGGCCTGCCGGCAAAGATCGCACTGGTTAATTCCGGAGACGAGGCGAAACATGAGATCAAGGACAATGTCTGGTCGGTCGCGTACGGTCTTGCCGTCTGGGGACTCTCGAACGACGACGATATTTCCTCCGGCCTTCATTTCTCCGCAAGCTCGGGCAAAAAGCTTTTCCGCGGCATGAGCGACTGGTTCAAGCAATTCATGCCATAACCGCGACACGCGGAATCGATCCCTGCAAGGCTTCCCTTTCCGTCCTGTTTTTTGCTATAATTCCCCCACGAAACGGAGTTCGTTTTTTTATTATCAGCGTTAACGCCCGCCCGAAAGGCCGCTTGCCGGCTTGTCCGCAAGCATCATTACCCATGCCACACGTCAAACCGGAAATCGAAGTGTTCGCGCGCATCAAAGTCATCGGCATCGGCGGCTCGGGCGGCAACGCGGTGAACCACATGGTGAATTCCAAAGTGAAAGGCGCCGAATTCATCGCCGTCAACACCGACGCGCAGGACCTCCACCACTCCCTTGCGGGCAAAAAGATCCACATCGGCAAGAATCTGACAAAAGGCCTCGGCACCGGCATGAATCCGGAGCTCGGCAAGCGCGCCGCCGAAGAGACGAAAGAGGAGCTCCAGGAAGCGCTCAAAGGTGCGGACATGGTCTTCGTTGCGCTTGGAGAAGGCGGCGGCACGGGTACCGGCGCGGCGCCGTTCGTGGCAAAGATCGCCAAGGAGCTCGGCATCCTGACGATTGCCGTCGTCACGAAACCGTTCGTCTTCGAGGGCCAACAGCGCAACCGCATCGCGGACGCAGGCATCGACGAGCTGAAAAAGTGCGTCGACGCCATCATCGTCGTGCCGAACGACCGCCTGCTCGCCATGGTCACGAAAGAAACGACCATGAAATCCGCCTTTGCGCTCTCGGACGACATTCTCCGCCAGGCAGTCGAGGGTATCTCCGATCTCATCACGACGCCGGGCATCATCAATATCGACTTCGCCGACATCCGCACCGTCGTCGAGAACGCCGGATCGGCCTTGATGGGCATCGGTACGGCATCGGGCGAGAGGCGCGCCGAGGAAGCCGCGCGCGCCGCGATCAATTCGCCGCTCCTCGAGGTCTCGATCAACGGCGCGAAAGGCGTGCTCTTCTCCATCGCGGCGGGCGACGACCTGACCTTGTTCGAAGTCCAGGAAGCCGCAAAAATCATCACCGAATCGATCGACCCGAACGCGAAAGTTATTTTCGGTACCATCCACACCGACAAGCTCAAGAAAAACGAGATCCAGATCACCGTCATCGCGTCCGGCTTCGGCGAAAGCCAGGGCAAGAAATCGCTCTTCCAGTCGGCAAAATCCGAAGACAAAGGAAGAATATTCAACACGGTCGAACCAAAAGAGGAAAAGCCGCTGCCGAAACCGGAACCGATGCCGGCGCCCGAACCGAAAAAATCCGCGAAAATCGAGGAAGAAGACGACTGGGGCGTGCCATCCTTCCTGCGACGGAAAAAATAACGCGAACCGCGTAGTATCATCATTTCATGACATACGACCTTGCAATCATCGGCGGAGGGCCCGCCGGCATATCGGCCGGCGTCTATGCCGCGCGCAAGAAAATAAAGACGCTCTTCCTCGCGGAAAACCTCGAGGGCCAGAGCGCCGTGTCCGACGACATCCAGAACTGGATCGGCATGCCGCACGTGAAAGGCGCGGAGCTCGCGAAGATGATGGCGGACCACTTGCGCGCATACGCCGGCGATTCTCTCGATATCAAAAAAGAGCGCGTGACGCTCGTCGAAAAAGACGGCAAGGGTTTTTCCCTGCGGACGAACAAAGCGAATTATTCCGCAAAAACGATCTTGGTCGCGACCGGCAGCGTCCGGCGCAAACTCGACATTCCGGGCGCGAAGGAATTCGACAACAAAGGCATCAGCTATTGCGCCTCGTGCGATGCGCCGCTTTTCGACGGCGCGAATGTCGCGGTCGTCGGCGGCGGCAATGCGGCGTTCGAATCGGCGGCGCAGCTTGCCGCGTATGCGAAGCGCATCACCATTCTCGCCAGAAGCCGCTTCCGCGCCGACCCCGTCACCGTCGAGAAAGTCCTCGCTGACAAGAAGATCGAGGCCCTTGAAAATATCGACCTTGCCGAAGTGAAAGGCGGCGATTTCGTCACCTCTCTCGCGTATACAAAGCGCGATTCCGGCGCAAAAAAGGAGATTCCTGTCACCGGCATCTTCGTCGAGATCGGCGCCGTCCCCTCGGTCGATTTCGTGAAAAATCTCGTCAAACTCGACGGAAAAAACGAGATCGTCACCGACCCGAAGACCCAGGTGACGTCCGCGGAAGGCATTTGGGCCGCCGGCGACTGTACGAACGGCCTCTACAAGCAGAACAACATCGCCGCCGGCGACGCCGTGAAAGCGCTCGAGAACATCTTTGAATATCTGAAGACATAAAAAACCGCCTGTGACACGGCGGTTTTTATTCTGCTGAAAGCCTTTCGACTTCCTTCACCTGTACGTCGCCGATCAAGGCAGTAAATCCTCTCGCGTAGGTGAACTCGACGAGAACTTTTTTGCCGGCAAGGACCGGCGGAAGCCAGTACCGGTCGGCAAGCATCATGTCGGCAAGCGGAAGCTTTTCCCGCGGATACCTGCAAGGATCGATCATCTCTTTCGTCGAAATGATGTCCCCGTTCCACCGGTCGCACAGGAAGACGAGGATCTTCGCCGTGCGCAACATGCCTTCGGCATTCAAACGATGGGCGGTAAGAACGGCCGAAAGACGGAGATCTTCCGGACGAACCGCTACACCGTCGCCCGGCTTCCGATCGCCGCGCGTCTCTTCCTCGACCTCGCGGATCGCGGCTTGGACCGGCGTCTCGCCCGCTTCCACCCCGCCGCCGTACCCGTTTGTTGTTCCGGCCGATTTCTCCGGTATGCCGTGCCAAAAATACATATCGGTCATCGACAAAAAACACGACAACTGCGGTATTTTGAAACTTTTCTTTCGGAGCTTCCATGCGTATCACCTCGCTTTCATGATAACGTTCCGCTTTCAGCATACTCCTTTCCGCCGGTCGCGCAAGCGCTTCCTTTTTCCGGAAAAATATGATAAATTCTCGTGGCCGAGCGGTTAGCTGTTTGGGTAGGTCATTTCAAATATTGCGGGGATTAGCTGTTTTGGCAGATCGTTTACAAAAAACTTGCGGGCGGTTAGCTCAGTTGGTAGAGCGCAATCTTGACGTGATTGATGTCAGAGGTTCGATTCCTCTACCGCCCACCATGGAAAAAATCCCCTGACGGGGATTTTTCATTTGGAGTGATATTTGCCGTAGACTTCCCGGGCTTTCGCCGCGATGTCCTCCGGGCTGTTCTGACTTTTGACGAGACAGGCGTCCGCGCCAAGGTCGAGGCCTTTTTTCAGATCTTCCTGGCTCGAAAGGTTCGTGAGGATGATGACCGGAATGTTCTTGAGAGTCGCGTCGGCCTTCATAAATTTCAGCACTTCGAAGCCGTCCTTGCGCGGCATCATGACGTCAAGCACCGCGAGGTCCGGCTTTACCGGCATCGCGGCAAGTTTTTCCACCGCTTCCTGTCCGTCGGCCGCCATCGCGAAATCGAAATTGTCGAGTTTGAAGATCTGGCTGTAAATGCTTACCATCAGCGGATCGTCTTCTGCCATGAAAATCGTCGCCATAAGAATTGCTGTTTTATGTACGTGAGTATCCTATCATTTCGCAAGCGGAATTGCAAAGACGAAGGTGCTTCCCTTCCCGAGATCGCTTTTCTCGAGCACGACCGAACCGCCGATCATGCCGACGAGAAGCTCCGAAATGTAGAGGCCGAGACCGCTGCCCTGCGTGATGCCGCGACCGATGAAATTCTCGTCCGTCTGACGGAACTTGCCGAAGAGCATCTGCTGGTCCTGTTCGGCAATGCCGACGCCGGTATCCGTGACGCGCACGCGCATCATGCCGTCATCGGCGGCGCTCGATACCGTGACGCCGCCTTGGAAGGTGAATTTCAGCGCGTTGCCGATCAGATTGACGATCACCTGCTCGACGATCTCCTTGTCGGCGAAAACGGCAGGCAACGGATCGCGCGGCGCGTCATACGAAAGGGATATGCCTTTGTTGGTGGCGATGATGGCGAGATCGCCGACCGCTTTGCGGATCGTTTCGGCGACATCGAACCGCTCCTTCGTGACAGCGATCCGTCCGGCTTCAAGACGCGGCGCTTCGAGAAAATCGCTCACGATCTTGATCAGACGCACGCTCGCGAGATCGATGTTCGCGATGAGCTTCTTGGCATTCTCGTTCTGGATGTCATTGCTGTATGCCTTCATGATGAGCTCGGCCGACGCCTTGATGGCGGCGAGCGGCGTGCGCAAATCGTGCGAGGCAACCATGAAAAACTGTTCGCGGTTCTTTTCGACGGTTTTCGCTTCGGTGATATCCTCGACGATGACGGTGCATGCGGATCCGTCGGCCGGCACAAAGAAGAATTTCAGGTATTTGCCGTTCCAGGCCGCTTCTTTCACCTCAATCGTCTTCTGTCCCGCGAGACAATCGCGACATGAGCCGGCGACATCGAAAGCGGAAACGATACTCCCCATGTTCTTGCCGATCAGGGAGCCAAGAATTTCCTCGCTTTTCCGGTTCTGCGATAGGACCGCTCCGTCCGGGCCGGCAATAAGAAAACCGAACGGCGCGTTGGCAATGGCGGCGGATGCGAATCGTTCGGTTTCGGAATTCATGACCTTAAGTATACCACGCTAAATCTGTATCTTCGAAAAAAGCCAACTGCCGATTGCGACAAGAGCGGCGGTGAGAACGATGAGAACCGAGAGGTCGAGACCGAGACCGAATACCGGTGCGCCGCCGAGCGCCGTCCGGAACGCATCAATACCATAAGAAAGCGGATCGATGCGCGTCAACGCTGCAAGCGCCGACGGCAGGCCGGAAAGCGGAAAGAGCGCGCCAGAGAGGAAGAAGAGCGGCATGACAAGGAAATTGACCACGAATTGGAATCCCTGCATGTCGTCAAGCTGGGAGGCGATGATCGTGCCGAGCGCGGTGAAAAGGAGCGCGATGAGGAACATGAGGATGACGGCAAGACCGACAGACAGAGCGCTCGGCGCGCGGAAACCGATAAGCGTCGCAATGAGAAAAACGATGATGCCTTGCATGGTCGAGGTCGTCGCCCCGCCCGCCGTTCGTCCGAGCATGATCTCGACGCGCGAGACGGGCGCGACGAGCGTCTCCTTGAGAAAACCGAACTGCTTGTCCCAGATGATCTCGATGCCGGAAAAGACCGAGGAAAAGATGATCGCCATGCCGATGACCCCGGGCACGAGAAATTGCACGTAATTCCCCTCCCCGGCTTTCTGGAAGACCGGTCCGAGACCGTAGCCGAGCGCGACGAGGAACAGGAGCGGCTGGGCGAGCGATCCGAAGACCCGCGATTTCGATCGCAGGTACCTTTTGATCTGCCGAAGCCATAAAATATAGATCGTTCTCATGTTTTTATCGCCGATTGCCGCCCGACCACACCTGCCGCCGCTGTCGCATGGCATCCGCCGCACCGGCTTCCTCGTCGCGGATCTTGCGGCCGGTGAGCGCGAGGAACGCGTCTTCAAGCGAACTTGTGTCGGTCTTCTTTTTGAGCTCGTCCGCCGTGCCGATCGCCACGATCTTGCCGTAATCGATGACCGCGATCCTCTCGGCCACTTTTTCCGCCTCTTCCATGTAATGCGTCGTGAAAAAAACCGTCGTACCTTCGGTCGCGTTCAGGTCTTTCAAATAATTCCACAGGTGATTGCGAGTTTGCGGATCAAGGCCGATCGTTGGCTCGTCGAGGAAAATGACCTTCGGGTGATGCAGGAGACCGCGAGCGATCTCAAGGCGCCGTTTCATGCCGCCCGAGAACGATTTGACGAGGCTGTCCTTCCTGTCCCAGAGCTCGACGAACGTCATGAGCTTTTCGATCCGTTCACGCCGGACCTTCTTCTCGATGCCGTAGAGCACGCCGTGGAATTCCATGTTCTCCCAGGCGGTTAGTTCGTCGTCGAGCGATGGGTCCTGGAAGACGATGCCGAAGGATTTGCGCACCGCATGCGGATCATGTTTCGGATCGAAACCGGCAAGCGCGATCGATCCTGCCGTCGGATCGAGAAGCGTCGTGAGCATTTTGATCGTCGTGGATTTTCCCGCGCCGTTCGGACCGAGGAACGCGAAGATCTCGCCGCGTGCGACGGAAAACGTGATGTCGTTCACCGCCGTGATGTCGCCAAATTTCTTGACGAGGTTTTTTACTTCGATGATATCGGTCATGTCGCTAGTATATACGAAAAAATCAGAATTCGGTTGCCTTGCCGATCGGCATCGGTACGAACCTGATCCCCTTCGGCTCGAGAAACGTTGGTGCGAGACGATCCGTCGTTGCCGTGCTTTTGCTATTGGCATCATGCACCGGGAAACAGACATCAGGTTTGAGCGCTTCGGCATAGCTCACGCCTTCGGAAAATTTCATCCACGGCCCGGCGACCGGCAGGGCAAGCACCGGAACACGCCGGTGCGGGTCGGTCAGCGCATCGCCCGGATAAAAGAGCTTGCCCGAGATAAAATATCCTGTGTTCTGGCAGACCGGATAATGATCGTGGATGAACGCATGGTCGCGGCCGATGCCTTCGATGATGACGCCTTGGTATTCGTATTTTTCGCCATCCTCGACCTTCGTGAACGGAATCCCCTCCTTCACGAGAAGCGCGCCGACCGAAGCGTTCGTGATGACGATCGCGTTCGGATTCTTCTTCAGGATGTTTTTCACCGAATCAAGGTGAAAATGATCGAAATGATCGTGCGTGACAAGCATGATGTCGATATTTTCGACGTCATCCTGCGCCGTCGAATACGTGCCTGGATCAGTGATGATCCGGACGCCTTTCTCTTCAACAAGCAGACAACAGTGACCAAATTTCGTGATCATCATGCCGAATATTATAGCAGAAAAAACCTTTTGCAGGCTTCAGAATTCAAACGTTTGACGTCAATCACCAGTAAGGATATTCTGACGCGCAACGGTCAACGTTCGTAGACGACCGTGTTCGAAGAGAAGGTTGGAGATTGTGCGCACATGCCGGCCGCATAATCGGCTTCTAATTTAGCTGCACTATCCATGCGAACATCCACGTGTCCTTCGTTCCCATGTCCGCCCGCGCCAACGGCACCCTCAAAACAGTAGATATTTCCGTCAGCGGTTATCTGACTTGGATCGCGATTTATATATCCGCTGCCTTGTGGCGTAAAGATAAGTTGAGACCCGAGATATGGACTTGGAATAAGATCAGTGCCTGCGCTCACCACTCCTTTTGCAGGGTCAAGGTTGGAATGAACAAGCCCAAGTAGCGAGCTTTCCACAATCCCTTGGTATGAAGCAGTATCGCCTTTGTGATACCAATTCCCTTGAGCCGTGCCTGATTTGTCTTGCATGGTCGATCCGCATGCGGGGATACCGTTTGCACCGGCATTCTGAACGGTAAGTGCTGCGGAGAGATCCGACCTTACGGTACTCGTGAAATAGTCGAGAGGGCAAACGGTGTGCAGATAGCTATCTGCAAGCATGCCTGTTGCTTCGCCTTGATCGATGAATGAAAGCGACGTTGTGCGTACATCGGCAACCGCAAAGTCAGCTCCGCCGGGTTGACCCTGATACGGCAGTACTGTGCCAAGTTCTTCTCCGCTTGTAAGCGGGATCGAGAGCGGTCCATACACCGTATTCTTTACCGTTGCTCCCTGGTCAATACTTGCGGGGGTAAGCGTAGAAAGCGCCTGTACGAGTCGGGGCGACAGCGTGTTGATTTGGAAAGCGAACATCAAACTCTTGCACGGCGAGAAGTAGAGCTTTACATTGTTCGTCCCGGCATCTGCACCGGAAGTTCCCACCGATTCAGCAACGGCAAGGAGAGTGACATTCCCCGGAGCATACACCGGCGTCGCTCCCGATGAACTTCCGTCGAGATATACGTGATCAGCTTGGTCGGGCAAAATATGTTCGCCGTTCAGATGGCCCATGGGCTCAATTCCAGAGAGATCTGCCGCACTCATAGGAGAGTTGCTAAATAGTGCATTATTTGAGGGACATGAAGGAAGCGCTCCCGCGTTTGCGGTCGTATTGTTCCCGACGTATGCCACGTCGTTCGAGCGAACGGGTCCGCTCGGAGTCCCTTGGGTGTAGGCACGCATACCGGAGGACATCATATTCTGGAGTTGCGCGCATGCCGATGTCAGAGCGGATTTCATGCAAGCGGCAATGCATGATCCCTGGTCTGTGCAGCCGATCTCATTCATAAGAACCTGTTCTTGAGAATTTGATTGCTGGTCGTTTGATGGAGAAGTATTTTGTGCCGAGTTCGCTTCTGACCCTATCGGCAACGGGAAGGACGCATTATTTTGGTGAAAAACAAGATATGCTCCTCCAGCGAGGATAATTATTGCGAGTATACCAATAAGGATGAAAACACTCGACAGTCCTCTTCGAAGATTCATGCGAGTATGATAGCACGATTAAATTGAAATTACATGGCGTCCTCTGAACGAAAGTTTGAATTCCTTCGCGGTCGAGGCGCGAAGAGGTTCGAGCTTTTTTTTAAAAAGGCTAAAACAAAGAGTTCTCAGGTATTCTGATAAAAAAATCTGACTGCGGAGAGGGTGGGATTCGAACCCACGGTACCCTTTCGAGCACGCCGCATTTCGAGTGCGGTGCCTTCGACCACTCAGCCACCTCTCCGTGGCGAACGCCGGAATCCTAGCATCTTTTTGCCTTTTCCGCAAAAAATGATACAGTGCTACGCGTATTTCCGGCCCTATCGTCTAACGGTTAGGACACGGGCTTTTCAAGCCTGTAATCGGGGTTCGATTCCCCGTAGGGTCACATTATACGTTGCATCCACTTGTTTGGACCGGCGCAACGGAACCGAGACCGCATCCGCTCTCCTGCTGTCCCGGAAACCACATGGCGTTCGCCTGGGCAGCGGCGGCGAGAAGTTCGCCTTCGTCCATCCCTTTCGACGAAAGGATCTCGAGCAGGCCGAGCATCGCCATGCCGTGATTGCAATCCGGAAAGTATGCGCTGTTCCGGCAGCAGGGACGGAACACTTCTTTCGACGTTTTCTCGACAAGCGCCTGTTCGGCCGGCGTCAGCTCGAGAAACGCATGCATGCCGTAATGATCCATCGGATTGCCGGTCGAAACGGTCCATCCGCCGACGGATGCCATGTTCTGCGGACCGCCATAAGCCGGATCCGTCATCGGTCCGTTCTCGAGGATCGCATTCTTGTTCGAGAGACCGAAGCCCCACAGCAGGTTGAGTTCCGTTACCTGCGACAATTTCTCCGGATCGAGCACGCCGTTTTGCACAAGTTCGGCGAGCAAGGCATTCTCGGCCTGCATCGGCAGCAAATGCCCGCCATCCACGATAGTTGCCGTATCCGTTGCGGCATCCGAGACGGAAATCTGCGCGTTGGGCGGCGGAACGCGTCCCGGCGAATTCCACTTGAGGCCGATAACGAAAGCGGCGAGCATGCCGGCAAGAAGGATCGCGGCCGCCGGCATTGTTGATGTATGTTGTTTCATTTCCGTGTCAGATGAAGAGGACGAGAATGCCGATAATGATCATGGCGACGCCGGCCCAAAGGTGGACGTCTTTCATGTTCGTGGCTTTCCATTCTTTGACCTTGCCGATCAGCGCGGGATTCGCCGCAACAGAGAGCGTCACGGCGAGCGGCGCGACGAGGATGGCGTTGTAGAGCAGAAGATAGCCGAAACCCGTCGCATACGTCGCATGGTCGTGCAGGAGGCCGATGACCATGAGATACGGACCGCCCATGCACGGAAACTGGCAGAGGCCGACGAGAAGGCCCAAGCCGAACGCGGCGGGAAGCGTCGCCGCGTTCATGAGTTCACCCATCGGCCGATGCGCGGCATCGGGGATCTTCAGCCGGAGCGGAAATTTCGGGAAGAGGGCGGCGAGCACGTTGAGCAGGCCGAAAACGACGAGTAGCGCCGAGCCGACCTTGCCCATGAAATGCGGAACGTTGAAAAGATGGATCACTCGCAGGATGCCGATGCCGATCCCGAAGTACGCGGCGAAGATGCCGGCGATGTAGAGCCCGCCGATCTCGAGGATCCGCCTGCGGCTCATCTGCAGACTGAAAAGGAACGCGATGGTGATGAGCAGGATCGAGAACGAGCACGGGTGCACGCTGTCAAGAAGCGCCGAGAATCCGACGAGCGGCAGGAGCCAAACGCCGCCGCGGCTCGCATGCCAGAGGAATGCCGAGAATCCCGTGCTTCGCTGAAGCACGGCGATGACGGCAATGGCGAACACAATGGCGCCGAGACTGATGACGAGTTTCTTCATGGCTATGGCGTTACGATTGCTTTGATCTCGAACTTGAGCGCGCCGCCGGACGCATCGGTGAGCAGAATGAAGCGGTCGATCGAACCGACGCCTGCCGGTCCGTGCGCGGCGGGGTTGAAAATGACGCGGAGCGTGCGGGTAACGCCCGCCTTGATCGTCTCATCCGTCGCGTTCATGCCGCCCATGCCCGGCATGCCGAAAGGACCTTTGGTCGATCCGTCAGGTTCGACAAGCAAAGCCGACGTGCACATGCAGGACGTCTCGACCTGCGTGATCGTGACATCGTGGTTTGCCGGATTGGTGAATGTGAAATCCCTGCTGACGTCGCCGTTTCTCATCGATATGGTGCCGAAGTCGTAGAACGTGCTCGAAGCGGCGAGTGCGCTTGCCGGCGCATTCGCCGGAACGCCCTGGACGCTCGCCGCGCTTGAACCGCTATTCGCATAACCGAGAACGAAGAGTCCGAAAATTGCGAGACAGACCGCGAGAATGATGATTGTTTCTTTTAATTTCATGTTTGATGGTAAAAATGGTAAAGACAAAAAGCGCTGCATGGCGCGCGCAAGGCCGGATTTCCGGCGATTTATGAAAGAGATGGACCGTTTTCAAACAGTGAAAGCCATTCGGTCAACGCATGTTGAAAAATATCCGGCGGAGGATCGGGAACGACGGCGAGCGAGCGCGGCGGTTTGAAAAAACCTTGCATAAAAAATACGCCTGCAACCGCAAAGAGAAGAAAAACAAACGGCATCGCAAAGCTTGAAACGAGCGCACCGAGAAACGACTGGTATGCGCCGATATGATGCATCGCTGCCGCGGCCGCATCCTGTGGACAAAGCGCCGTTTCCATCGCTGAAGAAAAAATGCATCCGCTCATCATGCGCCCGTCAGGACCGAAAGAGAGCGGCAAGCTCAAAAAAACGATCCCCAAAAAGAATGCGAGGATGATCGCGCCAACGGTTTTTGTTGCGTACGTTCCCATGTCAGAGCGTTTGTTTTCTTAAAAGGACCGCGTTCACCGAGACAATGACGGTCGACAGCGACATGAAGACCGCGGCGATCGCCGGCCCGATGACGATCCCCCGACTTGCAAGCGCGCCGGCGGCGACCGGCATGGCGATCAGATTGTAACCGGTCGCCCAAAAAAGATTCTGGAGCATTTTTCCGTAGGTCAGCTTTGAAAGCCTGATGATTTTCGCGACGTCCCGTGGATCGCTCTTGACGAGAACGATGCCCGCCGATTCGATCGCCACGTTCGTGCCCGCGCCGATAGCGATGCCGAGATCGGCTTGTGAGAGCGCTGGGGCATCGTTCACGCCGTCGCCGACCATCGCGACCTTGCGTCCGCGTGCCTGGAGCTCCTTCACCTTCCTGACCTTGTCTTCCGGCAAGATGCGGGCGAAATATTCGTCGAGGCCGAGTTCTTCGGCGACCTGCTTTGCTGTCTCTTCGCTGTCGCCGGTGATCATGGCGACGCGGATGCCTGATGTTTTCAGCCGTTCCACGGCTTCTTTCGATTCCGGACGAACGGCATCGGCAATTGCGATCGTTCCGATGCTTCTGCCGTCTTTTTCGACGACGATATCGTTCCCGCCTTTCGTGCCGACAAAAATCTTGCTGCCGTTCACCACGCCTCGAGCCCCCCGGCCGGGAATACGGGTGAAGTTGGAAACATTTTCGATTTTTAACATGCGCTTCTTCGCTTCTTCAACGATCGCCTTTCCGATCGGATGTTCCGAATGCGTATCGATCGCCGCCGCAAGCGCGAGCGTTTCGTCCGATGTAACCGATACGACTTTGAATTTTGCTTCGGTCAGCGTGCCTGTCTTGTCGAAAAGCACCGTATCAATGTTTCGCGCCGCTTCGAGCGCAAGGCGCTGGCGTATCAGGAGGCCGCTTCGCGCTCCCATCGTTGTCGAGATTGAAGCGACAAGCGGAACAGCGAGACCGAGCGCGTGCGGACAGGCAATGACGAGCACCGCCACGACGAACGTTACGGCAACCGCTGGGCTTGCTCCGACCGCGATCCAAGCAATGAATGTGATGATTGCCGCAACAATGGCGACGATCGTGAGATAGAATGCCGCGCGATCGGAAAGGATCTGAAGCTGCGATTTTGAAGCCTGTGCATCGGCAACAAGACGCATTACTCCGGCAAGGAACGTGTTCTCGCCGATTTTCGTCACTTCAACTTTCAAACTGCCGTCGCCATTCGTCGAGCCGGCGACGACTTCCTGTCCGACACCTTTCGATACAGGCTTCGATTCGCCAGTAATGATCGATTCGTTCAAGTCTGACTTGCCATCGATGATTTTTCCGTCAGCCGGTATTTTTGATCCCGGACGAACCAGAACACTATCGCCCACGTTCAATTCTGCGAGTGCAACCTTGACTGGCTGTCCGTTTCGGAGAACTTCCGCCGTATCCGGCAAAAGCTTTGCGAGTTCTTTGAGCGCCCCCTGCGCGCCCTGGACGGCTTTCATCTCGATAAAGTGGCCGAGCAGCATGACGGCAATGAGCGTCGAAAGCTCCCACCAGAGCGTATTGCCCGAACCGGCAAAGGTCGAATAGACACTCCAGGCGTACGCGGTCGTGATGGCAAGCGCGATGAGCGTCATCATGCCCGGCATCTTCGCCCGAAGCTCTCGGACGGCGCTCGCGAGGAACACCCATCCGCAGAAAAAGAATATGACGCTACCGAAAACGAGCGACGCGTATTTTTCCGGATATGCGAAAATCGCAACGGTCAAAGCAAGCGCGATCCAGAATCTTTGTAGGAATGATTCCGTATGATGTCCGGCATGCTTGTCAGATTCCCCATGACCGTGGACTTTCATTTGGTGCGTTTCCGGTTGTATGTGCGCGCAACAGTCCATCGCTTTATTTCTGCCCCAGTTTGTAAATCTTCAGAATCTCCGCCGTCGCCTTCTTTTCATTCCCGTGCCTGATGCTGTGGGCGATATGGGTTTCCAGATGATTCCTGAGAACCAGGTTGCCGACGCCCGAAAGCGCCTCGCGAACAGCTTCGATCTGCGTGATGATGTCCACGCAGTATTGTTCGCGATCGACCATGTCGCGAACGCCCTTCACCTGGCCGGCGACAATGGCAAGCCGCCGTTCGACGCTCTTTTTGATATTCTGCTTCATGCCGCCATGATACCCCCGCAGGGTATTTTGTCAAACACCCTATTCAGCTATACTTATTTTATGGTTACTATCAAAAGGATCTATCTGCCATGGAACAAAAATGACGGCTGTCGCGTGCTTGTCGACCGGCTCTGGCCGCGCGGGGTGAGCAAGCGGAAAGCGCGCCTGCATGCTTGGATGAAAGATATCGGTCCGTCAGGCGATTTGCGCATCTGGTTCGGCCACCGCAAAAGCCGCTGGGCAGCCTTCAAGCGGAAATACAAAAAGGAATTGGCCGGCAAGAAAGACCTTGTCGCCAAGCTCAGAAAACTTGAGAAAAAATTCAAGAAGCTGACGCTTTTGTTCGGTGCAAAGGACGAGAAACGCAATGAAGCGGTCTTGCTTGCCGAAATCCTTCGACGTTGATCAGACGATCAGCATCCGGCCTGCAGCATCCTCTCGGATAAACCGCTCTGCGAGAAGCGCATCAAGAATGCGCCCGACACGGACGACCGGTTCCCCCGCCCCCCGGGCAAGTTGCCGTGCGTCCATCCGTCCTCGCACGAGCAGGAGTTTCAGGATTCTGCCGCGCAATTGCCGGTCCGATCCCTCGAATTTGGACTGCTTGGCGTATTGCCCGCTTCTGCGGTTCGGATTCTCCACTTCCCCTTTCAGGTGCGCGCCGTAATCCATGAGCGCCGAATACCATTCGCGCGGACGCTTCATATCGAGCGTCTTTCGGACGAGCGGCAGAATGTCCGCATCGCGCACATTCCTTTTTTTCGGAAAAAAATGATGGATGAAAATCCGGCGGATATTCGTCTCGATGAACGCGACCGGCATGTTGAACGCATACGCGCATATCGCGGCGGCGGTGTTCGGGCCGACGCCGGGCAAGTCGACAAGCACGGTCAGGTCCCGCGGCAATTTTTCTTTGAATTCCGCCGTTACCCGTTCCGCGGTACGCTTGAGGTAGAGCGCGCGGCGGTTATAGCCGAGCCCCGACCATGCTTTCAAAACTTGGGCGGTGGAAGCCTGCGCCAGACTCTTGAAATTCGGAAATTTTTCGATGAATTCCCAGTATTTGCCGATCACCCGCTCCACCTGCGTCTGCTGGAGCATGATCTCGGAAACGAGAATGTGATAGGGATCGCGCGTATGCCGCCACGGCAAATGACGTCTGCCGTATTTTTCGTAAAAATCGAGAATGAGCTTTCTGAAACGTGATGATTGCACGATTATTTCGATTCAATGTCGTAAATATCCTTCAGAATTTCGCCGGCATGGATCGTCGGATCGACTTTCGGGTATGCTTTCAAAATTTTTCCGTCTTTGCCGATCAAATATGAGATACGTTTCGTAAAAATACCGCCGAGCGCGCCGTACGCCTTGATGACTTCCTTTTTCGGGTCGGAAAGCAGTATGAACGGAAGTTTGTATTTCTCCTCGAATTTTTTGTGGCTTTCCACCGTGTCGTGGCTCACGCCGAACACTTTCACTCCCGCCCGTTCAAAATCGTTGTACATATCGCGGATCGCGCACGCTTCCTTCGTGCAGCCGGACGTATCGTCTTTCGGATAAAAATACACGAGAACTAACTGTCCTTTGTGATAGGAAAGAGAATGCTCCAGGCCGTTCTGGTCTTTCAGTTTGAAATCCGGCACTTTTGTTCCGACTGCAAGCATGAGAATATTGTACCATGATTTCAAAGATTGACTGCAAGGGAAAATATCGCTAGTATCATCTTAGAAGCATCTTGACTCAATACTTGTATGGAGGGAATCCATGCCTCAGGCAAAGCCGTTTGCAGAGCGTGTATGGGAAAAACAACAGGATAGGATAAACATCTGGTATAAGAATTTCCCGCATTTTCAATTGCGGGTATTCCAAAATCCTCTCCCGGACATGGAAAATTCGGGGCAGTACAGCGGAAATGTGTTTTTTGTCATACGAGACGCTGCTGGGAAAATCCGCAACGGCCGACCAGCGGAATTTATCGAATACTATCCGACGGCCGCTACAGCAAAAAAAGAAGCTGAGAAAAAATTTGCTGAAATGGTCCGGCGTATCAGCGTTGAAGCAAAAAATTTGAAAGATTTTCCCTGGAAAAGGAAGGAGGACTTCTGGCCGACAAAAAGAAGGGTCTTTCATTATGGAAAACATATGAAATACCTTTCCGCGAATGTTTTCAGAGGACCAAAGAAATACAAAGACCGGTGGGTTGTCTTGGTGAATTTCACTGCGCTCGGAGATCCATTCCTGCTGATCGATACCAGGCCGAGATTGCGTGAAGCAAAAATCCGTGCTGACAAGCTTCTCGCGCAGGCCGCGCGGGAAATTGCAAAAGAAATAAGGTAGGCGGACAGAAAGACCGTTCGGAAAAAATCCGGATGGTCTTTTTTATCGTCAAATGATACTGTAAAAGCATGAAAATCCTGGCCATCGAGACATCCTGCGACGAAACAGCGGTGTGCATCGTCAAAGCGGACGGCGAAGATATCCGCGTCCTCGGCAATGAATTGTATTCGCAAGCGGCGCTTCATGCGCAGTACGGCGGCGTCTTCCCGAACATGGCAAAACGCGAGCATGCGAAAAATCTCGTTCCCCTGCTTGCAAAATGCCTTGCTGATGCGAAATGCGGCGGCGAATCGCGCGCGATTCCCGGCGAAACGAAAGAAAAAATCAAAATCATTCTCGAGCGCGAAGGAAATCTTGCTGACGATCTTCTCATCTTTGCCGAAAAATCGGTGCGGCCGGATATCGACGCCATCGCCGTGACGAACGGTCCCGGGCTCGAGCCGGCCTTGTGGGTCGGCGTGACGTTTGCAAAATCGCTCGGTATCCTTTGGGACATGCCCGTCTATCCGATCAATCACCTGGAAGGACATATTTTGGTGGCGGCAATCGAGCGCATCGCGGAAAATGGATTCGCTTTCAAGGAGATCGAATATCCGGCGATTGCGCTTCTCGTGTCGGGCGGGCATACGCAGATCGTCCTGAACAAGGCGCCGCTCGCATACAAAATCGTCGGCGACACGAAAGACGACGCGGCCGGCGAAGCGTTCGACAAGGTCGCGCGCATTCTCGGTCTTCCCTATCCCGGCGGGCCGGAAATCTCGCGTCTTGCGAAAAAGGACCGGGAAGAATTTCCCGACCAGGAAACGATGTATCCCTTGCCGCGGCCGATGATCCGTTCCGGCGATCTTGATTTCTCTTTTTCCGGACTGAAGACTGCCGTCCTCTACACCGTGAAAAAAATCCCGAAGATGACCGATGCGACCCGGCAGGAGATCGCCCGCGAATTCGAGGATGCCGCGATCGAAGTTCTCGTCCTCAAGACGCGCCAGGCCGCCATCGAATATGGCGCGAAGACGATCGTCATGGGCGGCGGCGTGAGCGCAAACGCGAAATTGCGCAGCGATCTCGCGAAACTCGCAGAAGAGCTCTCCGCAGCGTTCCTCGTCCCCGAAGTGTCGGCTTCGACCGATAACGCGCTCATGATCGGGGTTGCCGCCGCAGTGCGGATCGCACACAGCGCGAAACCGGCCGCAGATTTCCGCGCCGAGGGCAATCTTTCCCTCAGTTGAAATGACCCTTGACTTTCCGGCACTCCGGAGTATTCTTGCCTTCGCACGGGCGCGGTGAAGGATTCATGCTCCTAGCCGCAATGTCCGGGCTTATGCAGAACAGCAGTACCTTAAAAGGGACCGCATAAGCGATCCTGCGGAATAATCTGCGGCGCATTCCTTGTCGGCCTGAAAGCCTGCTCGAAATGTCAAGCATTTGGTGGCTCTCTGTCATTATCAGCCGCCGGTGTCAGCTGCAATCCGCGAAACGACAGGGCGCATTTCCCGGCTTCGAGCCCAAGACTCGAGCCAATGGAAGCGCCCTTCCTCAAGCCCCTGCGACCACCTCTCTCCGGTCGCATGGGGCTTTTTCATTTCCAAAATCGCCTTATTTTGCTATGCTGTTTCCCATGAATGAGAAGTTCTTGAAACCCTACAACCCGCAGGAAACCGAAGGAAGGATTTACAAGCTCTGGGAAACCTCCGGCTATTTCAATCCCGATAAACTGCCGGCAGACCACAAGGATCCGTACACGATCATGATGCCGCCGCCGAACGTCACCGGCGTCCTCCACATGGGACATGCCATGATGATAACGATCGAAGATATCATGATCCGCTACAAAAGAATGCGCGGGTATAAGACGCTCTGGCTGCCGGGCACCGACCACGCCGCCATTGCCACGCAATCGCGCGTCGAGAAGGACATCAAGAAAGCGGAGGACAAATCGCGCTACGATCTCGGCCGCGAGGAACTTCTGCGCCGGATCGACGCATTTGCCAAGCAAAGCCACGACACGATCATCTCCCAGCTCAAAGTCTTCGGCGCGTCATGCGACTGGTCGCGCGAAGCGTTCACGCTCGACGAGAAGCGCAACCTTGCCGTCCGCACGATCTTCAAGAAAATGTACGACGACGGCCTTATTTATCGCGGCAATCGTATCGTGAACTGGGACCCGAAAGGTCAGACGACGATTTCCGACGACGAGATCGTCTACGAGGAACGCGACGCAAAATTCTACACGTTCAAGTATTCCAAGGACTTTCCCATTTCCATTTCCACCACGAGGCCGGAAACAAAAGTCGGCGACACCGCGGTCGCCGTGCACCCGGACGATCTGCGATACCAGAAATATATTGGGAAGGAATATGATGCGGTTTTCTGCGGCGTGCCGATCCATATAAAAATCATCGCGGACAAATCCGTCGAGAAGGATTTCGGCACGGGCGCGCTTGGCGTCACGCCGGCGCATTCCAAGATCGACTGGGAAATGGGAGAGAAAAATCATTTGCCGATCATCCAGGTCATCGACGAGAAAGCCCGCATGATGGTCGGCGATGAACGCCTGATGGGCAAGAAAGTCACCGAAGCCCGCGAAGTGATCGTGGAATGGCTCAAATCCGAAGGACTTTTGGAAAAAGAAGAAACAATCAAGCAGAACGTCTCGACCGCCGAACGCACGGGCGGCATCGTGGAACCCCTGCCAAAACTCCAGTGGTTCGTGGCTGTTGATAAAAAATTTAATATTGAAAAGAAAAACAACAGCGGTATGTTCCCTACCGGCATGAAAGAAGCGTCTTTGAAAGACATACTCTGGCACGCAGTCAAACCAAATCAAATTAATATTATTCCTGAATATTTTTCAAAAACATATTTTCATTGGACTGAAAAATTAAACGATTGGTGCATCTCGCGCCAGATCTGGTACGGCCATCGGATTCCTGTCTGGTACAAAGGCGAGCAAATCTATTGTGGTACCGAAGCGCCGAAAGGCGACGGTTGGACGCAGGATGAAGACACGCTCGACACCTGGTTTTCCTCGGCGCTGTGGACGTTTTCCACGCTCGGCTGGCCGGAGCAAACGAAAGATCTCGCTATGTACCATCCGACAGACGTCCTTGAAACCGGCTACGAGATCATTTTCTTTTGGGTCGCCCGCATGATCATGATGACCGGCTACGCGCTCGGCACAATTCCCTTCAAGACGGTGTATCTTCACGGCACCGTGCGCGACGCGAAAGGCCGCAAGATGTCAAAATCGCTCGGCAACGGCATCGATCCCCTTGATATCGCGGCGAAGTTCGGCGCGGACGCCGGCCGCATGGCGCTCGTCGTCGGCAACGCGCCGGGTACGGACAGCAAGATCTCCGAAGACAAGATCAAAGGCTACAAGAATTTCTCAAACAAGGTCTGGAACATCGCCCGCTTCATCCAGGAAGGAACCGCCGGCACCGCGTATGATCCGAAATTTACCTCGTTCACTCCGGATGAAGAGCACGCGCGCGAAGAGCGCAGGGCGTTCATCGCGGACATGACGCGCGACATGGAAGAATTCCGCTTCTATATGGCGAGCGAGAAGATCTACCATTACGTCTGGCACACGCTCGCCGACGTCATCCTGGAGGACAGCAAAAAGATCTTCAAGGACGGCGCGGAGGAGGCGAAAATATCGCGCAAACAGTTCCTGCTTGAAACGCTCGAGATCTGCCTCAAACTGCTTCATCCGTTTATGCCGTTTTTGACCGAAGAGATCTGGCAACTCACCGGCAAGAGGAATCTGCTCATGATCGAAACCTGGCCGATAGCGAAAGAAACCGATGCATAGCGAGGCGCTCTCGTTCGTCATAGCGTTCCTCGGCGGATTCCTGCCGTCCTTCGTCTGGCTTTTTTTCTGGAACGAGGAAAAGAAATCGGCGGAACCGCTCCGCGCCCTCATCCTCGCTTTCGCCGGCGGCATGGCGGCGGTTTTCATCTCGCTCTTCCTCGAAAAAACCGTTTACAACATCGACCCGAACGCGATCTCGCATGGCGCCCTCTGGCAGGCGTTCCTGTCATGGGCAAAAGCGGTCGCAAATATGAAAAATGTGGCGCTCGGCCAGTTCCTCCTCGTGACGCTTTTCGCGCCGATCATCGAGGAAACGCTCAAATTCCTCGCGGCATACCTGCTCGTCCTGCGTAGCCGCGATGACGAGGAACCGATCGATCCGGTCATCTTCATGATCACCACGGCGCTCGGCTTTGCCGCCGTCGAGAACATGCTCTTTCTCCTCGATCCGCTGACCCAATCGAGCCTCCACGTCTCGATCTATACCGGCAACATGCGCTTTGTCGGCGCCATGCTCCTCCATACCGTCTCGTCGGCCACCATCGGCCTCTTCATCGGTTTCAATTTCTTCGATACGAAGATCGAGGAGTATTTCTGGGGCTTTACCGGCCTTGTCGCCGCCATTCTCATCCACTCGCTCTTCAACTTCTTCATGATCGGTTCGAACTCGCTCGTCGTCTTGGAAGGAATCTGGATCAGTGTTATCATGGTCTTGTTCATCATCGAGAAGGTGAAACGGATCCGGCTCGAGAAGATCGAAAAATAGTGCGATTACCAATTTTCATGCACATTGATGGCAAAAAAATCATTTTTTGAGAAGCTGACGGGCATGGTGCGGGCGGATGAGGATGAGCGCGAAGGCGACGAACTTTCCCCCGTCCTGACCGACGCCGAGGAAGAAACCGATGGCGAGCTTGCCGTCGACATGTACCAGACGCCGTCCGAAGTGGTCATCAAGACGATGGTCGCCGGCGTCCGGCCGGAGGATCTCGACATCTCCATCACCCGCGACATGGTGACGATCAAAGGCCATCGCGAGGACACGCGCGAAGCGTCGGACGAGGATTTCTTCCACAAAGAACTCTACTGGGGCTCGTTCTCCCGCACGATCACCCTGCCCGCCGAGATCGAAGTCGAGGAAGCCGAAGCGACGAACAAGAACGGCCTTCTCACCCTTACCCTGCCAAAAATCGACCGCAACAAACAGGCGAAAGTGAAGATCAAGAGCGTCTAGCGAAAACCGCCCGTACGGGCGGTTTTTTCATGTGTCAGGAGCCGGGTTCGAACCGGCGACCCTTCGCTCTTCAGGCGAATGCTCTACCAACTGAGCTATCCTGACATTTCTTGATGTTATCCACCAAAACAGCTATCCTGAAATACGCTAATGTTATCAGCCAAAACAGTTATCCTGACGGACTCTTGCAAACAAAATTCCAGCGAGAAAATACTACACTATTTCCCCTCTTTTTTCCAGCCTATTTCTTCGTGCTCGTGCCGAAGCCGGGGATCTTGCTCGTGATCTCCTTCACGTTGCCAAGATCGGTGACGATGCTCGAATAGGTCCGCAAAACGGTGTCGACGTACGGCTCGAGATAATAGAACCCGCCGACCGCGACGCCGATGATGAGAATCCAATAGACGGAAGTCAAAAATACCGACCAGCGGTGGGCGTTGCGCAAGCTGCGGAGAATCTTGTTGTTCTCTTCGGCAAGCTCGGTCATGCGCTCGAACAGCTGTTTCTGATACGGGTCCATTATATCCGCTCGATCAAGCCGCTAATGCTGCCCGGATAGCTGAAGTTCAGCGTGCCCGACGGCAAGAGGACGAAATACGCGTTCGTCGTGTTGAAGCCGGCGGTCAGATTCTTCACTTCCACCATGGCGAATCCTCCCGAATAAACGAGGAAAAAGGATGTCGACGGCGTCTGCGGATATTTTGCGATGACCGCTTTTTCAAGATCGGCGACGGAGGAGATCGATACGGTGCCCGGAAATTCGCTCGCACCCGGCCAGTAGTAAAGTTTCATGCCGACGCCCACCTGCTCCGTCCGCGGACCGAAGTACACGAGACTGCCGTCATTCGTTTTCGTGTTCATGATCCACGTGCTCGGATGCGGATTGGCGAACGAGAAGCCGAGCGCACGGTTGTAATATACGTTCGCCGACACTTTGACCGTCGAACTTGCCGCCGCCGCAGACGATGTCGATGCGGTCGACGTGGCATTTGCGCCGGTCGACGGCGAGCCGCCCGCGCTCAAAACGACAATTATGATAAGAATGATCACTACCGCCGCAATGACAAGATACACTGGTTGAAAATATTTTTTCATGGCATTCACATTATACCACCTTCCCGGCCGTGTGCCACCAGTTGGAATCGAACCAACATCTATCCCTTAGGACGGGACTGTTCTATCCATTGAACTATGGCGGCAGTGCGCCGACTATACCATGAAAAATAAGCCAAAGAAACATCCGCCTTTTCGGCGGATGATCTCCCTATTTGATGTTGAGGAGCTGTCGGAGGCGGTCTTCGTCAAAACCGAGGACGAGCTCGTTGTCCACATAGATGACCGGTACGCCCATCTGGCCGGACTTCTGGATCATCTCCTTGCGGCGGGCGAGATCGGACCCGACATCGTACGATTCGTAGGCGATCTTGTTTTCCTTGAAGAAATCCTTCGCCGTATTGCACCAGTGGCATGTCGGTGTTGAATAAATGGTCACTTTTTTCGTCTGGGCCATGTGATTATTTGGTTACCTTTTTAGTATATCACATTTTGTGCGGGTAGCGAATCGGTCACAGGTTTTCGCGTGCTCGCGAAACCCGCGACCCTGCCTCACTCGCCTTCGCTCGTTCCGGCTTTCGATTCTCGCTACAAAAGCTTCGCTTTTTAGTGCGGGTAGCGAGAATCGAACTCGCATATCAACCTTGGGAAGGTCGCATTCTGCCACTAAATTATACCCGCTTATTTGAATAAATGAAGAAACTTCTGCCAAAGGCTCGTCGATGTCGGCGCGAGGGATGCGGCCGATGCCGTCGCGCCGACGACCACGACGACCGCTTCGCCGGGTTTGGCCACGGAAAACTTGTCGCGGATCTCCTCGTCCTGCCCGACCGGCGTGCCGAGGCGCGAGACTTCCGATCCTAGCACGGCTTGGCGCTGTTTCAAGCCGTCGTATTCGGCGAGCACCGAGGCATAATCTGTGGCGCTCACCTCTTCGGTCGCGTAGATACGATACGTCGCCCGGGCGAGCAGGATGACGGCGACGAGAAGGACGAACAGCGTGAGACGCGAGTAGATGACCTTGCGGACTTTGCGTTTTTCTTGAAAATCGAGCGCCATTGGCATATAGTATACACCAGTTATGAGCATCCTGTTCCACAAGAAAACACGGAAAGCGCTGAACGTCTTCATGATCGTTCTCACGTCGCTTGTCATTCTCGGCATGGTTTTGCTTTACACGCCGATCGGCAGGTAAAAGCTACTCCGGCTTCATCATATCGAGAAAGACATCCTGGCTGATGTTCACCACGCCGCGCTCTTTCATGCGCTTCTTGCCCTTCTTCTGCTTCTCGCGAAGCTTCATTTTCCGGGTGATGTCGCCGCCGTAGAGGTAATCCGTGACGTCCTTTTTCATGCCGGACATGGCATGCGAGGCGATGATGCGACCCATGGCTTTCGCTTGAATTTTAAAGCTGAACATCTGACGCGGCAAGATGCGGGAAAGCTTTTCAACCGCCGCTTCGGCCTCTTCCTGCACCCTGCGGCGCGCCACAATGCGGGCGAACGCGATGACCGGCTCGTCCGCGACGAGGATGTCCATCTTCACGACATCGGCCTCGCGGAGCGGCAGGGATTCGTAGGAAATGGACGCGTAGCCCGAGGTGATGCTTTTGAGCTCGTTGAAGAAATTGCGCATGAGCTCGCGCAGCGGCATCTCGAGCGTCAAGGACGTGCGGTTGTCGCCAAAGCTTTCCGAATCGCCGATCACCGCCTCGTGGTCGTAGAGCTTCTGCATGATATTGCCGAGATAGTCGGACGGCGTGATGATGCGGACGCGGACCCAGGGCTCGTATATCTTCTCGATGAGATGGTCTTCGGGAAAGAGCGCGGGCGAGAAAACCGTGATGCGCTTGCCGTTCTTGAGCGCGACGTCGTAATTGATGGACGGCGTGGTGACGATGAGCTCGAGCGAAAATTCACGGCGCAGGCGCTCGACGATGATCTCGAGATGGAGCATGCCGAGGAATCCGCAGCGGTAGCCGCGACCGATCGTGCCGGACGTTTCCTCTTCATACGTGAACGACGAATCGGAGAACTTGAGCTTGCCGAGCGCGAGTTTCAGGAGATCGAAATCATCCTGGCTTTCCGGATAGACAGAAGCCCAGACGACGGGCGACGGACTTGCGTAGCCGGGCAGGGGTTCGCGCCGGTCATGGACGTATGCGACCGTGTCGCCGACAGAAGCGATCGCCGATTCCTTGATGCCGGTTGTGATATAACCGATCTCGCCTGCGGAAAGGGATTCCCGTGGCGACTCGAGCGGCGAGAAAATGCCGACAGCAGTAGCGGAAAAGGTTCTTCCGGAAACCTTGAACGCAAGCGGTGTGTTCTTCTTCACTTCCCCGTCGAAAACGCGGACAAAAACGGTCACGCCGCTCGTATTCGAGTATTTGAAATCGAAGACGAGCGACTGGAACGACTTCTCGTCGCCGCCATGAGCCGAACGCGGAGCCGGCACGCGCCGAACGATCTCATCGAGCAGATGCGCGACGCCCTCCCCCGTCTTGCCGGAAACTTCGAGAATATCTTTCTCGTCAACAAAAAGAAGGTTGGAAATTTCCTCCTTCACCTCCTTTGTCCGCGCCAAAGGCGAGTCGATCTTCGAGACGACCGGAATGATGACGAGGTTCGATTCCTGCGCCATGCGGAGGGTGGTGAGCGTCTGCGCCTGGACGCCTTGCGTCGCGTCGACGAGCAAAATCGAGCCTTCGACCGCCTTGAGCGCGCGGGAAACTTCGTAGGAAAAGTCGATATGCCCCGGCGTATCGATGAGGTTCATCACATATGTCTCGCCGCCGCTTTTCCACTCCATGCGCACCGGCTGCATCTTGATCGTGATGCCGCGCTCGCGCTCGAGTTCCATCGAATCGAGCACCTGGTCCATCATCTTGCGCTTTTCGATCGTGCCGGTGAGCTCGAGCATGCGGTCGGCAAGCGTCGATTTGCCGTGGTCGATGTGGGCGATAATGCTGAAATTCCGTATGTTCACGGGGCTATCCTAGCAGAAAAACGGGAAAAATACATGCGCCGAAAAAAATGGACAGTTGATGATTTCTGCTTCAAAAGATATACTATGCCCTGTTAACAGTCCTGCAACACACATCATGATTTCTTCATTCGAATGGACGAAAGACATGTCGGTCGGAGACGAAACGATCGACCGGCAGCATCAGCAGCTTCTGAAAGAAATCGATATCCTGCTTTCGGTACTCATTGCCGGCGCCGATGAAACCGCGATAGCAAGCGCGGTCGCTTTTTTGAGCGATTATATCGCCACGCATCTCGCCTATGAGGAAGAATATATGCGGCAGCACGGGTATCCCGACATCGATTTCCACATCTCGCTTCATCGGGATTTCATCGATCATTACGAATTGTTCAAAAAGGAGGTCACGGACGGCGTGCCAAGAAAGGAACTCATTTCGGAGATCGCCCAATATGTCGGCGCCTGGTGGCTCAAACACATTCTGATCGAGGACAAGAAATACGCCCGCTACGTCGCGGAGCACCGGAAGTGATCACTGCTTCTCGCGGTCGATGAAATCCTTGAAGTCGCCGATATGCTTGCGGATATTCTCGATCACCTCGGTCGAACCGGCGAGTGTTTTAATGCGATCGTCTTTTTCAAGCACGTCGATTTGCGCGTTCACATAGTCGCCAAAATAGCGCAGTTTCATTTCGGCAAGCTTTTCCGCGCCTGTTCCGGGTGCCGACGGGATCGACGGCATTGGGGATCGTTTGCCCTTCCCCTTTGAAAACCGACCGATGATAAATGCAAGGAAAGCGATGGCGAGAGCGGCGATAGCGAGTGAAAGCGGGGTGACCGGATAGCCAAAAAGGAGAAGCGGCGCCGGAACCGTGCAAGGCGTTTGTATCGGAGCGGCGGTCGTGGTGGCGACAGTGGCAGTGGCGGCGACCGCCGTCGGAACCGTCGCCGCCGAAGATGCCGTTGCTTGCGGCAATGTCGGCGTAATCGTGAAGGTTGCGGAACCGAGACTCGTCGGAAGGCTCGTGCCGACGCCGTCGTTCGCAAGGACCGAACCGGAATCAAATGAAATTGCCGCTGTGCCTGCCGACTTGGCGCGGAATGTGATCGAAACCACTTTGCCATTCTGTCCCTCAAAGCCGGGATTCAATACGATACCCTCAAATGTCACCGAGCCGTCGCTGTTCGAGAACGACGGATCGACCGTCCAGAGCGAGACGATGGATCCCGATTTCGAGACGGACACCACGCTCAATTTGTCCTTGGGAAACGCAACGGTCGCCGAAACCGCGTTCATCGCCTGATCCGTACTCGCGACATCGGCGTTCACGGTAAATTCGGAACCGGCCGAGACGCTTCCCGTTTGCGGCAAAAATGAAAGCGACGCCGCAGAGGCAGCGAGCGGCCCTGCAACCGCGGCAAGAACAAGAAGCGCGAATGTTACGATCTTTTTTTCCATACGATAAAATAGAAAAGGAGAAAAACGAACAGAGCGATACCGATGACGAACCATGTGTCGAGACTCGCATACCAGGCGAGCGGGTGTTCGGGGAGAAGACGCTCGACGCGGATATTGCCGGCAGTGTCGATCGCTTTGACGTACACGTAGCTCGACAAATTCTGATCGGCAAGCAGATACGGGCTCGTCGCCGGAATCCACGGCGCAAAATCGAACAATACGTGCTTCGTTTCCCGCACTTCATAACCCTTGATGCCGCTTCCTTTATCCTGCGTCGAAAAGACGACGAACGCTTTCCCGTCGAATATGTTCGGATCCCGGGCGATTTCGGGCATAAAAGTTTCCGGCGGGGCCGTATTCGTGACGGGAATGATGCGCGTCGCCGGGCCGTTTTCGGCCACGGTAAACGACGAGCTTGTGACCGTAAATGTCGTCGGTGTGCCTGCGCCGTCGGCGAGAAGCATGGCGCCGTTCGTTATGCCGATTTCGCCTTTACCGGTCGATTTCGCGGAAAAAATGAGCGAAAGGATCTTTCCTTGCCTGCCGATGCCGCCCGGCGTGATGCCCGAAAACCGGACGCCCGCCGCAGTCGAGGTCGGCGCATCGACCCAGAAATTGACGACTGAATCGTTATCTCGGATTTGTTCGAGAGAAAGAAGGTTGGTCGGATACGTGACCGTACCACCGACCGCATTCACATTGGCGCTCGCCGGATCGATGACGATATCGACCTGGAATTCGCCCCCTGGACCGATACGATCGGCCGATGAGCTCGCAATAAACCGCGCAGCGGAGGAAACGCCCGGCACGGCAAGGATGATGGCGGCAAATACGGTGATGAAAAAGGAAAAGCGGCGCATATTACGGGCGGATTATATCATTTTTCGGCGGTTCGGGTGCGATCGGTGCGGCATGGATCGTTCTCGGATCGACGAGCATATCGGCAGTTTGCACGGGCAAAACGGCAGCGGGAGGAACGGGAAGCGTTTTTGTTGCGGCAGGCGCGGAAACCGGCGCTTCCCTGTTTTCCGGCCGGGAAACGGCGTCTGCAACGCTGAGCGTTTGAAGATTTTTCAAAAATTGCTCTTTGAGCTCGCGCTGTTTCTGTTCGAGATCGAGCTTCTTCATCGCTTCCGTCGCATCCACCAGCTGTTCCATCTGTTCCTTTTCCGACTGGTACAGCAGTTCCTCCTCTTTCGTCGTTTTCATGATGCGTTTCACTCGGGCGATGATGCGATGGCCGAAAAGATAATCGAGAATGAGGAAGATGACGAGAAGAATCACCAACCAGTTCGCCTGCACGAACGACACGAGTGTCGATGCTGAGGAAATGGTTATCGTTTCGTCGCGGACATTGCCCGCTTTGTCGAATGCCCGCACGGTGAGCCGCACATGTTCGAAAGGCTTGAGCGGCAATTGATACGGATTTTCCGCCTGGACGAATACCGGCGAGGTATTCGTCGCATTGCTCCCGTCGACGACGCCGACCTCGTAATGATCGATGCCGGCAAGCGTATCGGTCGTAAAGAACGAAACGAGCGCCTGGGTGCCGCCGGACGCGGAAACCATTTCGACCCCCGGCGTGAATGCCGCGGGAGGCGTCGTGTCGATACGGATCATGAAATGCGTCGTGCCGCCCCAAACGCCCTGTTTTTGCGCTTTAATGTGAAAATACCAGATTCCGTCGGACAAATTCGGATATGAGATGACCGTGTCCGTGGCATCGAGCGTATTGTCCGGCACGGTGAACGGCTTATCATCAAGCGTGAAACTGAAACCGGAGACGCCGATATCGCGATTCCAGGCGAGAACCGGAGAATTGTTGTTATACCAGGTGTCCTCGAACGGATGCGTTTCGGAAAAAACGGACGGACCAGCCGGCGACTGCGGCAGGATCGTGTACGAACCGCGATCGAGAGCAAGTTGCGTTTCACTCCCCTGTCCGTCGTTCGCCAGCACGCGCGAGGCGCTCGAAATCGTGATCGGCGCCTGTCCCGAAGAAACGGCGCGGAAGGTCATGGTCGTGATGAGACCGCTCGACGTGGTGATGCCGTTCGGAATGACACCAGAAAGCGAGAGCGTGCCGGCCGTGTTCGAATACGAGGGCGGATCGACCCAGATGCCGATGATGGAATTGCTGTTCGACGGATTGACAAGCACCATTTTCGACGGATCGAAATTGACCGAGAGAGACACGGCATTGATGCTCCTCCCTTCGGTGTCGACGAAGACCGGAATCTCGATCGTCGCGCCCTGGATGATCGTCGCGGAAGCCGGCGAGAAGAAGAGGTGCGATTTCTGCAGGAGTTTCGACGCGTCGACCGATACCGACGGTTGGGCGAAAACGGCATGCGGAGCGAGCATGAGGCAGCAAAGGAACACGCTGGTGATGAGCCGTTTCATATTATCCCGTCCAGTAATACGCCATGATCGAGAAATCCGTGAGGGTGATCGCGCCGTCGCCTGACAATTCCTTCTTCTCTACGGCCGCGAATGTGGGCGAGAGCGCCCGATGATACCAGTACGCCGCGATCGAAAAATCCACGAGATTCACGCGGCAATCGCCGTTCAGATCCCCTTTCGTCGGGCATGCTTGCGATGAGGCAAGGACGGTCTTGTCGCCGACTTGGAAGCCCACGGTATCCGAAAACGGACTGATGAGCGAGCTCGTGGCGGCTTTCGATTTCGTGCTGTGCAAAGCAAGCGCGAGGGGCGATGTGTCGAAATCATACAAATAGACGCCGTTCGCATCCGATTCCGTCTGTTCGAAATATTCCGGCGTTGAATGCACCGATATGGTGATCGCGGCATCCGGCACGCTCTGTCCGAAAATGGCGATAGTATCGCCGCGCTTCACTTCGCTCTTGTCGACGGCGATCGTCGGCGCGAGAAAGATGCCGCCGATATTGGTCGTCACGCCCTGCGTGATGTAGATCGGGAACGTGAAGGCGCTCGACCGTCTGTTCTGGCTGTCCTCGCCGTAGACCGAAAACGTGTAATTGCCGGCGGCAAGACCGGCGATCGAAACGCTGAAATTGGCGTCCGGACCCGCAATGGTCGTCACGGCAAGCTGTCCGTCTTTGAGAATGCCGACCGTTGATAAGGGGTAGGCCCGGCCGGAAAAATTGACGCTGGCCGAGCCGCCGCCGTATGATACGCCTCCGCCACCGCCCCCTCCTCCGCCGCCACCTGACGAATACGTGCACGGCAACGGTCCGCCGTAATTGGTCGCCGAATGATCGGTACATACCGGCGGCGCGCCGGAGGGTGTTGCCGAAACCTGTCCTGACGTGATGATGACATTGCCGTAGGCATCGAGCGCCTCGACGATGAAATAGTATGTCGTTCCGTTCGCGAGTCCCGGAATAATCGCCGACGTCACATTGCCGACCGAAGTAAAACTGTACGGTCCGCCGGAAACGGCCGACTGGCCGACCTTGTAGCCGGACACGTTCCAGCCCAAAGCGCCGTTCGCCGCCGTCCAGGAAAGCGACACCTGACCGTCGCCCGGTGTCGCCGCGATGACAGGCGACGAGACGACTGGATAATACTGGAAACCGAAACTCCCGAGAAACGCCGAGGATGACGACTGGCCGATCGCGACTTGTCCGAGCGAACTCTGCAATTGGAAATTCGCCGACGCTGAATATCCGCCGCCGAGATCGATGACCGGATCAAGCACCGTATAATTGCCGGAGGAAAATTCCTGGGCGAAAGCAAACGGCGCCGCAAAGAAACAAGCGGTACAGAAAAAAACGGCAACTCGTGATAAAAAAAGACGCATGATATGGAAAACGGGGCCTGCAAGCGGTCTCTCGAAACCATTCCAGTATACCGCACCGGCGCGCGGCGCGAAAGGAGTTATTTCTTCTTCGCGATATCTTTGACCGGAACTGCGACTTTCGGAATGCCTTCGCCGCGGGAATAGCTGTCGGCGATCTCCCGGATCTTTGAGACGATCTCGATCGGACTGTATTGGCTCTTGATGAGATAGAGTACCGCCCCGAGCTCAAGCCCTTTCTCGGCATCCTGTTCGCCGGCGAGGTTCGTCAGGAGAACGACCGGGATCGACTTGAGGGCGCCATCCGCTTTCATTTCCCGCAGGACCTCGAAACCGCTCTTTTTCGGCATCATGATATCGAGTACCGCGACGAGCGGCTTCGGATCCATAGAATGCAGAAGGGAGATCGCGCTCTCGCCGTCGAAGGCGATTTTGAGATCGAAACCGTTCGCCTTGAACGCACGCTCGTACATTCGGCTCATCAGCGGATCGTCTTCGGCAAAGAATAGCAGTGTCGACATGATGACTGATGGTTATTTGATAAGCTTTTTCACGTTCTCGAGGATTTCCGCATTGCTCGTATCGATCTTGATGAGGAACATGGCCGCGCCGAGATCGAGAAACGCCTGCTTGTCCTCTTCGAAGAACGAATTGGTCAGAACGATGACCGGCACGGACTGTATTCTAGCATCCTTTTTGATTTTTTTCAAAAACTCCCGACCGTCCATTTCCGACATGTGGACGTCAAGGATCATGATGGCAGGCAGATCCTTGGCCGCGGAGAGGTAGTCAAGCGCCGCCTGTCCGTTTTCCATCCGCGTCACGGCATATCCATGCATGGTGAAGAGACGCTCGTACATGTCGCCAACAAATTTGTCATCCTCGATAACGAGTATATTCTTCATCGAATGTTATTGTATCATGAGGCGGCCGGCAGAGTGAAGAAAAACGTGCTGCCGATGCCGATCTCGCTTTTTTCAAGACCGATCGTGCCGCCCATCCGCTCGACGAGCATCTTCGAAATGTAGAGACCGAGGCCCGTGCTTTTGCTCACGTCGCGGGCAAGGGCCTGCTCGCCGGCCGGCTGGAACTTGCGGAAGAGCAGGCTCACGCTCGCCGGCGCGATGCCCGAACCCGTATCGGTCACCCGTACCGTCACCAATCCTCCTCCGGCGGAGGCCGATACCGCGATGCGACCCTGCTTCGTGAATTTGACGGCATTGCCGATGAGGTTGAACAGGATCTGTTCGGTCTTTTCGCGATCGGCCGAAACGGCGGGTAGGGATGCCGGGCGGTCGAAGACGATATCGACCGGCTCGGCGGCGACGAGAAGCTTGGCGGAATCGAGCACCTTGCCGATCGCATCGCGGACGTCGAATGTCGTCTTCGTGAACATGATATTCCCCTGCTCGAGGCGGGAGACCTGGAGGAAGTCGTTGACGATGCCGATGAGACGGACGCTCGCCGTGTCGATATCGGATATCATCTCGCGTACGTCCGTATCCTGCACCTTGTCCGCGTACATGCTCATGATGAGCTCGGTGTTGCCGCGGATGGCCGTGAGCGGCGTGCGGAGCTCGTGCGACGCGACCGCGAAGAATTCATCCTTGCTCCGCTCCAGGATCTTGGCTTCGGTCGTATCCTCGATCAAGAGCACGTGACCGATCGTCCGATCCTTGTTCGAAACGGGCGCACAGAAGATGCGGAGGAATTTCGTTCGGTATTCGATATCTTTGACCGTGATCGTCTTGTTTGATTCGAGGCATTCGCGGCAGCTTTTCTCGAGATCAAACTTGTCGAAGAGCTTCGCCATCTCCGAGATCGCGTGCGGATTCTCCTTCACGTCGAGCACCGTCCGCACGGCCGAATTCGAGAGAATGATGGCGCCGTTCACATCCGCCATGATATAGCCGATCGAAAGACTGTTGATGGACGCGAGCAGGCGCGATTTCTCGTCGGAAAGCTCCTCGGTGCGGATCGCGACCGTCTCTTCGACTTTCGATTTTTCGCGCTCAACGTCCTCGAGCAGGTTGACGATCGCCCGCTTCGAATTCTCAAGATTCTCGTTCGCCGCATGGAGTTCCTGGCCGGACGTCTCGAGATTCGCGATCTTGTCCCGCAGGGCCGCGATCAAGGCGTTGAAGGACGCGGAGAGGCTGCCGATCTCGTCGGTCCGGCCGAGCAGGTCCGCACTGACCTCGAGCGAAGACTCACCACTGGTGATGCGTCGGGCGATGTCGGAAAGCTTCCTGATCGGATCGGTGATCCTGCGCGCGAAGGTATAGGCGAAGAAAATGAGGAACAGGGCGGAACATGCGAGAAACGCGAGAACCGCCGGCGTGATGACCGACTGGATCCTGTTGATATCCTGCGTCGTGCGGGCGATGACGGCGGTCTCCGCAAAAATGAGATCCGTCATGTCCTGCTTGACGAAATCGAAATCGTTCGACGCCTGGGAGAAAATGTTGGAAATATCGGCGCTCGCGCCCTGCGCCGCGAAGTTGCTCTTGGCGTTCTCGGTCAGGGCGACGATCGTGCCGAGAGCGTTCTTGACGCTCCGGTAATCGAGCTTGGCGGTTTCGTCGGCGGACGGAAGGGCGTACGCCTCATCAAGGACCGCTTCTTCCTTCTTGATTTCGGCAAGCTGCGCATCATATTCCGAATAATCGTTCGACTTGAACGCGCTGTAGATGTCTTCGACGAGATTCCAGATGTTGTCGCGCAGGGCTTTCTCGGTGATGATGTTCTGATTGATCGCCTGATATTTGCCGACAAGGCTGATGTTGATCGCGGCGACCGCCGCAATCGTAACGAATCCGCCTGCGGCGATGAGCAGGAATGCGGCGGTGATTTTTGTCCGGATCGATTGCATGCTTCGCTTCTTGTCTATGAATGGGTGCTTGAACCGTAGATTTCCTGGGTCGTGTAATAGCCGTCTTTGATGACCGTATCGGCGATATTGTCTTTGGTGACGATTTCGACGGACGGCAAAAGAACCGATGGCACGTCGAGAACCCCGTTATTGACCGGAGTCGTTGTGGCCGACAGCGGCTCGCCTTTCGCAAGCTCGATGGCGGCGGCGACGGCCGCGGCGTCTTCCTCGACGATCGGTTTGTACACCGTCGCGGCCTGCGTGCCAGCGATGATGCGCTGGAGTGCTGATATCTCGGCGTCCTGACCGGAGACCGGGACTTTGCCGTCGAGGCCGTGCTCATGCAGAGCCTCGATCGAGCCGAATGCCGTGCCGTCGTTCGCCGCCACGACGCCGTCGACGGCGCCCGACGCATCGAGATACGCCTTCAGGTTCTTGTACGCGTTCTCCGGATTCCAGTTCGGCGTGAATTTGTCAAGAACAATCTTGATCTCTCCCTTGTCGATGAGCGGCTGGAGCACCTTGAAAGCGCCCTGCTTGACGAGAATGGCATTGTTGTCGGTCAGCGATCCGCCGATGTAGGCGATGGCGAGCGGCTTCCCCTTGCCAAGCTTGCCGGACAGAGCGTTCACGACCGATTGCGCTTCATATTCGCCGATCTTTTGATTGTCGAACGAAACATAGAGATCGATCGGGGTGTTTGTGATGAGCCGGTCGTAGGAAATGACTTTGATGCCGGCCTTGTGCGCGTCATTCACCACGGATGTCAAGCTTGTCGCATCGTACGGCGCGATCACAAGGATGTTCACGCCTTTGACGATCATCCCCTCGATCTGCGACACTTGGGTCGCGACGTTGTTTTCCGACGATTCCACGTCGACCACGGCTCCCAGGGCGTTCGCCTGCTTCACGAATTCGTCGCGATCGCGCTGCCAGCGCTCTTCCTGCAGAGTGCCGAGCGAGAAACCGATAAGAAGGCCGTCACCGGGGCCCTTTTTCTGAACCGGAACAAGCTGATGCCCCATGAAAAATACCGCGACTCCGAGCGCAATAACGATGATGACCGCACTTGCAATGAAAAATTTTTTCATTTGTGATGAAAATGGGGCTGATAAAAAAACGGGCTCTTACGTCTCCAACTTTTTTGAGATGAGCAAGATGGGCATGAGCATCACGAGCATGATGAGCGTGACGGTGATGAGCGTTAGGCGGTTTGCCGCGTTTGCGATATCAACGATATCCTGTTCGGATTCAGCCGAAGAGATCATGCCGACGATCTTGCCGTCGGCGTTCGCAAGCGGCAGGAAACTCGCATAGAATGGCTTGCCAAAAATATCCGTCGGCCCGCTCCACGGCGCGCCGGAAAACACGGTTGCGGCAATATTCGGATCGACGGGCGTTCCGACGAGCCGCGTCACGCCGTCCGTGTCGAAAAGCGTGCTTGCGACCGAGGTGGTCCCGTCGTACACGAACATGTCAAGACCGGTAAGCGCATGCAGACGGTCGGCAAAAACGTTGTCGAGCGGAAAACCAGCGATGACCGTGCCGATGATGCGGCCGCTTCCGTCGCGTACGGATGCGCCGGCCCGGATCGAAAATCCCTCGACCGGACTTTCCGCGATCGTCGCGATCGAATTGCCGTTTGCAGCCTCTTCGAATGCGTGGTCATCGGCGAGCGAATCGCCGAGGCGGGACAGCGCATGCGCCCGGACAAGCACCGTGCCACCCGCGTCGGTGACGGTAAGGAATCCGAGGTTGTACGAACCGAGATACCGTTCGGCGATCTGATCGAGCGACACCATGTCAGACTTCGCGACGGCGCGGGCAAGCGATCCATCCGCGGCGATAAGGCCGGCTTTTGCGAGCGATTCCTGTTCCCATGCGCCGATCGAGAGGTTCATGACTTTGACGTTCGTCAGGAGATTTGCCGACGTATCGGTGCTCACGCGAGCAGAAAGAATCGTCGAAAACGCGAGCGTGATGACGGTCGCAAGGATGAACGTCGTACCGACCGCGATCATGACGAAGCTCTCGCTGAGGCGCAAACGCATGAACTGCCATATCCACGTGCCGAGCGCGACCGATGCAGCAAGCTCACCCGCGAGGCTGATCAAAGAAGGCGCGCCGAGCATGCTTCCCCCGAACGCGGCGAACAGTACGGCGATGCCGAAAAGAAAGCACGCGGCGGAAAACGGCAGCCAGGTGCGGTTATATTCCCTCTTGGCCTGCCGGTAGGAAAGATAGGCGATGAAAAAGAGCACCGCCGCGCCGGCGATGAAAAATCTGCCGGCGACGGCGGAAAATGCCGGAATGACGATGACCGCGTTCGCAACGAGATCCTTCTTCTCGAGGAAACTTGCGGCAAGAATGATGAGTCCGGCAAAAAAGAATATGAGACCGATATATAAAAGAATGTCGCTCGTGCCTCCGAGGATGTAGAAAATGTTCCAAACAGCCTCGAGCGAAAGGCCGATCGTCCGCAGCAGGACGGCGTGTTCCCTGCCGAGACGGTAGGCGTCGAACGACAGCCACGCCGCCATGAGCAACATGATGGCGCTGATCATACCGACGGCGAAGCTCAGATTGTTGACGAGAAAATATGCGGTCATCTCTTTCTATTATATCGCATCACTGTTTGACGAGATTCTCTATCTTGTCCACAAGCGCGCTCCTGCCAAGGACGCCCGCGGAGACGTCGCGGATGACGCCCGAGCGGTCGATGAAGTACGTTTCCGGCAGTCCCGTCACCCGGTAATTTTCCGTCACGGCGCCCGACGAATCGAGCGCGAACGGAACGTTGTAGCCGCTCCGGCGGGCAAGCGAAAGGGCGACGCTCGGGTCTTCTTCCGAATCGATCGCGAGGAACGAGACGAGCGGCGCGGCCGCGTCGGGATTCGCGCGGTAATCGCTCACGATTCGCAGTTCGTCAAGCGACGGCTGGCTCCAGCTCGACCAAAAAATAAGAACGAGTGGCTTGCCGGAAAATCCGGACAATGAAACCGAATCGCCGCTCGCGCCGAGCAGATTGAATGACGGCGCCGCGCTTCCGACGAGGCTCGCATCCGTCGAAGTCGCCGCCGCGGCAGGTGCGCCGCGCGAACCGGTGATGACCGGGATCGCCTGCTTGCCCGATATGTATGCGATAAAAAACACCGCGGCAATGATCGCGGCGGCGGAAGCGATAAGTCCGGTGTATTTCATGACGATTGGTTGCGCTCGCGCTTGGTATTCTTGAGACTACTTTTTCTTGCCGCCCGTAGCTTGCGTTCCGGCGGAAGCGGTGGAAGTTGCGGAAGCCGGCACGGCGGCGGACCCTGCGCTGTTCACGTCGAACGGTCCGACATTGACGATCTGATTCTGCATCGGATTATAGAGCACCGCCTTTTTCTCGGTATAATAGAGGAGCACGTAATCTCCCGCTCGCGCATTGGCGAAAAACGGCTGGTCGGCAAGCTGCGACGGATCGGTCACTTTGACGACAGAGGGCGTTTCGCCTTCCGGCAGGACGATGAGTTTGCTCGCCGCCCGGATGATGGCGTTTGCCTGGTCTTGCGCCGCCTGCTGGGGATTCGAAGAGAGAGCCGACAGCTTTCCATACAAAACGACGGATGCCGTTATCGACCCGGCAAGAGCGATGCAAAGAACGGCGATGAGAATGTTCTTTTTCATATGGCTGTAGTATATCTGTTCCGCGAAAACAGCGCAATGACTAGAGGGAATACTTGAAGAAATCGATGACGGGTCCGATCCATTTCATGAGGCCAGTCGAGGACGGAAGGAGAAAAGATGCGTTCACGATGCCGGAGCGACTGAGCGATACCACCTCTTCCTCCGTCCGGTAACCGAAGCCGCTCGCAATGATGCGGTACGCGCCTGCGCGCAGGATGAGACGGTAGGTACCGCTCGCATCGGATGCGACCGATGCGAGCGCACCGTACTGCCCCGTCGCCGGATCGAGCCTGAGAATGCGAAGGCGGATGTTCGCAAGCGGCAGAATGCCGGACGGCGTCTCGGAACCGACAAATCCTTCCTCATGCGGCTCGATCGTGCCGATCCGCTTGTTCGAGACCGCATTGCCCGCGCGGTCGCGCGCGCTGAGAGCAACGCTCGCCGTCGCGTCGATGCCTGCTTGCACATCGGTCTTCCAGAGGCCGTCCGTCTGGTCGAGCGACAGCGGAACGATCGTCGTGCCGAGCGAGAGCGATGCGGAAACGGCATCGTTTGAAAGCGATACGGCGAAGAAGAACGGCTTGCCGCGATAAATGCCGATCGTTCCGGATTCGTCGGGATCAAGTTCCGTTCCGTCCTCGGTCGCGAAGAAACCACCGATATGCGGCGCTGTCGTATCGACCGTGATGTCTTTCGAAACGACATCGGAACGGTTCCCCGCTTCGTCGACCGCGCGGACGGAAATAGTGTACATGCCGTCGGCAAGCGCCCCGGGATACGCGATGGAAAACGTCCGGTCACTGCTGCCCGGCTCGCCGCCCGTCACCGCCTCGTACCATTCGCCGGGACTTCCGCCAGCCGGCGTGACGGAAAATTCGACGGCGGCGATGCCAGAAAGTGAATCATGCGCACTGCCGGATGCGATGAAGCTTTTTCCGGCCGGCGCCGCAGCGAACCGCAGGACGGCGGGCGGTGTGCGATCGACCGAAAAACCGATGACCGATGTGCTCGTCGCGATGCCGTCCGCCGCAACGATCCGCAGCCGATAGCCCGTCGATTCGGGAAGAGCGGAAAAATCAAACGGTGCGGTACCGCTCGCAGCGGCATTCTCGACGATCGTCCGGAACGGTCCGTCGGGAGCGCTGTAGCTTATCGTAATACTGGTCGTACTCCGGCTCTCGACGCGCCATGCGAGAAAGCTTTCCCCCGAAAGGCCGCCGAGCGACTGAGGATTGACAAAGGTGATGACCGGCGGATCGTCATAAGTCACGGAAAACGCCGCCGGCGAACTTGTGTTACCCGCTTCGTCCGTCGCAAAAAGCGAAAATGTCTGGTTTCCCCGCGCGAGCGTCACGTCATGGAACGCAAACGTCCCGTCCGGCAACGCGACGGCCGTGGTCGTGCCGGACACTCCCCTGAGCGAAACGATGCTGCCAGCTTCGGCGGTGCCCGCGATCGTGATCTGCACGCCGGGCACGGCCGGATCCTCGTCGTCCGCGGTGGTTACGAGGGATCCGTCGGTCGGCGTTTTGGTGACAGGCGGCGCGGGCGGCGTGCGGTCGATGATGAGCGCGTGGCTCGCCCGGCCGGTCAGACCATGGTTGTCTTTTATGACGAATTGGATCTGATGGACGCCTTCGGAAAGATTTTGCAGACTGAAAGAGAAATTCTGTTCCGGTGCGCGCGAAAGCTTGAAGGGAATGCTGGTCCACGTCGAAGCGCCGTCCGCCGCATAGAGAACGCTCCCCACGTATGTTCCCGCCGGAGCATTCGGTGCGACAAACGCGTGTCCGGCAACCGTGGCGATCGCATCATGGGTCGCCGTCACCCTGCCGTCATCGAAACGCGCATACGGCGCGGTATTCTGGACAATGATGCGTACCGGCGACGTCGTAGCCGACAAGATGCCGTCGGAAACGATCGCCCGGATCATATAGTCGCCGTTGTCCGCTTCGGTGCTGTCCCAGGCATACGCGGCGTCGCCAAGATGATCGGCGACCGTCGTCCATGCCGCAGTGGAGCTTGCGGAAAGGTACCCCTGGAGAGGCGTTATCTGATAGGTATAAGAGAGGAGATTCTGGTTTTCCGACGAGGCGTCGGCCCTGAGCCGTGCCGTGCCTGAAAGATAGCTGCCATCGGCCGGCTCGGCAAGACTCGCGGACGGAGGGATTTCCCAGACGATGACGGCGTCCGCCGATGGTCCGATCGAATCGAACGCGTCCGCCGCATAGACGCTGACGGTATTTCTGCCGTGATTGGCCCCTTTTTCAAGCGGAACGTTCGTGAATACAAAATTGCCGTTCGCGTCCGGCGTCGTCGAAGCGATAGCTGTGCCGTTCACTTTTATAAAAATGGTCGTGTCCGGACGCGCCATGCCGGCAACGGCGATCGTACCGGCCGTCACGGTCTTCTCGCCGAAACCGGACATAACGATCGGCGCAGGCGGCGGATTGAAACCGACGATGAACGTTCCGCCGGATACGGTCGTCGTGCCGGTATTGCCCGCGACATCCGTACCGGAAACGGCGATGACCGCATTGCCGTCATAGCCCGCAAGAGTAGTATAGACGCCGTTATATATGCTGCCGCTTCCCTGCATCAAAACGGCGACTGGCGCATGGCCGCGCTGGGCGACCGTCACGGACGGCACGCCTGTGAGATCCTTCGATGCGGTGACGGTGATCGTCACGCTGCCTTTCTTGACGGCAGGCACGTCGGTCTTTACGACGAACGTGGGCGGCGTGAAATCGACGGTAAAAAGGCCAGATGCGCTTTCGGCAAAATCGCCGCCGCGATCGGTCACATCCGCGATGACGCGGTATCCGATGCCCGGCAAGAGATTTCTGACCGGCCAGGCGTACGTGCTCGATGCCGGAAGATCTTTCTCAATCAAGACTTTGTCGGCGGAATCAACCGCCTGACCGAACCATTCGGGAGTGGTTGTCGAATAAAAAAGCGATACCGGTAAAGGAGCGAGACCGTACTCGAGTTGTTCGCTGACCGGACCAAGATCGTTCCGATCAGTCGCACGATAAGCGATAAGGGTTGAGGAAGAGAATATCATTCCGTCTCTTGGAGAAAACACCTGTATGACCGGATTAAAATTCCGGGCTATCTTCAACATGTCGCTCGAAAACGAGAGAACAAAAACCGACGGAGGTACATAGGTGAAATTCCGATCGAACGCTTGGATCTCATACGTCACAGCATTCGTATCCGGCAGAATTTCGACCGTGCCGCACTGTACGGGTCCCGAATCGACCCCAACAACCTCGTAATACGCAATATTCGTATTGCATCCGGGAATGAACGGATTGCCGTCGAACACGGTGGAAGGCGCGATGAGCGGCAAAATGCCGCCCGAAGAATAGTGCGGCGTATCATCATATATGGTAAATGCGGCTTCCCCCGCCGGCCCGTCATATTGCGGATCGGCGCGCATGCCGGAAAGCGTCAGATTGGCCGATGTTCCGGAACCGCCGTTCGGATCGGCGTTCGTGAATTCGACGGCGACATAATTTCCCGGCGGCTGCATGTAATTCGCCCATGTCTGTCCGCATACGTCCGCGCTGTCCACTTGCACGCCGGTATCGGCGTTGAATACGGCAAACGAACCGTCGCAATCGAACGTCACGTTATATTCCTGGCTTAAAGCCACTGAATTCGGCGTCACGACCATATGCGCGGCAAACACCCGGGACGGGATGCCGAGCATAAAAACCGGCAAGAAAAATCCAATCGCGGTAAAGACGCTGCGGAACGACATACATCTTTTGATGCAGGTGGCGATGATTCGCATGGTTCTATGGTTGCATGCTGTTTAGCAAAAAAATGAACGTCAGCGGCCAAGCTGATTGTCGACCTGCGAATACACGTACCGGGAGATGTCCGCGATCGTATTCGCCATCAGATTGAAATCGGTTCCTTGTGTCATGATGCACAAAAGGTACGGATGGTTCGGGTAGTAGACGATGCCGCAGTCGTGCAGCTC
>JAGWZI010000022.1 GCA_018968925.1 Patescibacteria group bacterium
CATGTTCATAGCCGTTATCCTGTCCGTCCGGACCGCAGTTTTTCTGTTCCCGTCCGGAAAAATATTGATTGCCGGCATGCATATCAACCATTTCTGGATCGGTGTGCTGCTTGTAGCCGTCGGCCTGTCGCTTCGGAAAAAATATTCCGCAATGCGGATGGTATCGGGAGCGGTCGGATCGGCGCTCATTGCCGATGAACTGGTCTTTCTGCTTGCGACGGATCGGACGCTCGGCGCGTATTGGTCGGCCTGCTCTCTTGCGGGAGTCGCCGTCGGCGCGATGGCCGTGTTCATGTTCCGGAAACGCATTTGTGATACTATATGATCATGCGGAATTTTCCGAAAATCATTTTACATTCTTTGCTCATCGCCGTTATCGGCGTCATGGGCATCGATTATGTTTCGCATCTCCTCTTTTCCAATCCGATGGAAACGCTGCCGTATTTTTTGACAAAGATGGCTTTGTACTTCGTCTTTTCGATACTGTTCCTTTCTTTTTTTGATAAGGGCGGAAAGAGTCTTTGGCGGACACTTGTCGCCGGCATCATCGTATCGCTCGCCTGGGGATTCTATTACAATATTCTGCCGGTCATCATGGACGACCTGTTCAACATTGATTTCTACCCCTTCGGCATTGCGCTCAAAGGCCTCACCTTTCTCGGCATGGGGTTGTTCGGCACGGGCCTCGCGTTCGGCATCGTGCACACGCTCGCTTTTGTCGGCGGCTATTACATCGGCGGATGGCTGATCGGCGCGTTCCGATAAGGTGCGCTTTCAGAAAAAACGGCAAATAAAAAACGCCTCGACCACAGTCGGGGCGTTTTAAACGGTATTTATACCGGAAGAAGCTCTCCGGCGCGATAGGGAACGAGCGGTTTCTGCTCCTCGATTTTCCCGTCGTTATCGGCCGGCTTGACGAGGATGAGTCCGCGTTTCCGGTCGATCGAAAAGACTTCTCCGCGTTCGTGGGTTCCGCGGAGGTTCGTATGCATCTCGCCGTATCCCTTGATTTCTTTTTTCGGGGCCAGTTCCCCGACGATTTTCACCCGCTGACCGATAGGCAAGCTCATACTTCCTCCTTAAATTTTTTTGAAGACCTCTCCAGAAAACAATAGCATGTTTTCATAAAAAGTCAATTTCGGGTGGAGATGGGCGGAATCGAACCGCCGTGCAAACGGATGTCCAAACGCGATCTACAACGTCTAGTCTGTTTTATCGCCCGAAGGCGTTTGAGATGCCGTCCTCAAAAAAGACAAAATGTCCGGCATCCGATCCTCTGTGTTCGTTCCGCCGCGAGGAAAGGCGGAATATAGTCTGAAAAGTATAACACCGAAAGCTTCCTATCAGGCGTCAGAAGTTTCGATGTCGCTTAGGCCGAAGCCCGGGCGAAAGCAAAGTTGGTCGCTCCGAAATACGGAGAGACAAGAGCTACTGCTTTTGAATAAACGCTGTTCGCATTTATGTGTTTCCCGACGTTTCAGGAGAGTGCGGGAGTGCTCCACGTTGCTGCGGATGGAACGGGCCGAGTGTCTAGGCCGATCATCCCCAAAATGTACCTATGTATTTTTCAAGGTCCGGTCGATCTCGCGGGCGGTTTCGCGCTTCCGGATGGACGTGCGCTTGTCGGCTTTCTTCTTGCCGCGTCCGACGCCGAGGTCGAGCTTGATCTTGCGCCCGATATTATACACTGAAATTGGCACGAGTGTCAAACCTTGCTTGGATTCGAGCCCGGCAAGACGGGCGATCTCCTTTTTGGTGAGCAAAAGCTTGCGCGGTCGGCGCTCGTCGTAGCCGGGCATGACGTTTTTCGGCTGGAGCGGCGTGACGGCGGCGCCGACGAGAAACGCTTCGCCGCCGCGGACGATCGCGTAGGAACCGTCAAGCGACATGCGGCCGGCGCGGACGGATTTCACTTCGAAACCGAGCAATTCCAAACCCGCCGTGATTTTTTCAAGGATGTCATAGTTGAAATATGCTTTCCGGTTCTCGGCGAAATTGGCCACGGGGGAATGGTAGCAGATTTTCTCGAATCGGAGAATTGTGCTATAGTGCGCTTCTCTATGGATACCCCGAAGAACAAGAAGCCCGCCAGGAAAACGGGCGGCAAGGGCAAGCCGGGATTCGGCTCTCCAATGTCGCCGATCTCGAAGATCGCGAACGCGATTTTCATCCTCATCATCGTCTCGGTGCTCTATTCCGTTGTCTTCTCAGGCGGCAGCGGGAACGAGCAGATCTCGATCTCGCAGGTGGCGAGCGACGTGAATGCGGGTCTCGTCTCGAAGATCGACGTCTCGGGCGACAACCTGACCGTCACGTATGCGACAAGCTCGACATCGACTGCGCCAGCCATGAAGGATTCGAAGAAGGAAGAAGGCGTGGCGCTCACGACGACCCTCGCGAACTACAAAGTCGACCCGGCCAAGCTCGACAAAGTGGACATCACGATCGAGTCGGACACCGGCTTCACCTATTGGTTCGTCAATCTTGCGCCGTTCGTCATTCCGCTCATCGTCATCGGCATCTTCGCCTGGCTCCTCATGCGGCAAATGAAGGGTGCCGGCATGCAGGCGATGACCTTCGGCCAGTCGAAAGCGCGGATCATCCTGCCGACCGACAAGAAACAGCGCGTGACCTTTGCCGATGTGGCGGGCGCAAAAGAGGCGAAGGAAGAGCTCGCCGAAGTGGTGGACTTCCTCCGCAATCCGAAAAAATTCCTCGACATCGGTGCAAAAATTCCGAAGGGTATCCTCCTCATGGGCGCACCGGGCACCGGAAAAACCTTGCTTGCCCGCGCGGTCGCCGGCGAAGCGGGCGTGGCGTTCTTTTCGATCTCCGGATCCGAATTCGTCGAGATGTTCGTCGGCGTCGGCGCGTCCCGTGTCCGCGACCTGTTCAAAATGGCGAAGTCCGCCGCACCGGCGATCATTTTCATCGATGAGATTGACGCGGTCGGCAGGATCCGCGGCGGCGGGGTCGGCGGCGGCAACGACGAACGCGAGCAGACGCTGAACCAAATCCTCGTCGAAATGGACGGCTTCGAACAGAACGAAAAGGTCATCGTCATGGCGGCGACGAACCGGCCGGATGTGCTCGATACCGCGCTCCTGCGCCCGGGACGCTTCGACCGACGCGTGATCATCGACCTGCCGGATCGCAATGACCGCGAAGCGATCCTGAAAGTGCATTCGAAAGAAAAACCGTTCGCCGAGGACGTGAATTTGCGCGTCATCGCCGAACGCACGCCCGGGTTCTCCGGCGCAGATCTCTATTCACTGATGAACGAAGGCGCGATCCTCGCCGCGCGCGAAGGCCGGGTCAAGGTCTCGCAGTTTGACCTCATCCGCTCGATCGAAAAGGTCATGATGGGCCCGGAGCGCAAGAGCCACATTTTGTCGAAAAAGGAAAAAGAGATCACCGCGTATCATGAAGCGGGGCACGCGCTCGTATCAAGCGTCTTGCCGCATGCCGATCCGGTGCACAAGGTTTCGATCATCGCCCGCGGACGCGCCGGCGGTTACACGCTCCATTTGCCGTTCGAGGACAAAAGGTTGCAGTCGCGCAAGGAATTTCTCGACGATATCGCGGTGAGCTTGGGCGGCTATGTGGCGGAGAAAACGGTTTTCGGCGACATCACGACCGGCCCGTCGAACGACCTCTCGGTCGCGACCGCGCTCGCTCGCGACATGGTGACGAAATACGGCATGTCGGAGAAATTCGGCCCGGTGGCGCTCGAAGGCGAAGGCGGCCGCGCCATGTTCGGCAAAGGCGTCGAGGACAAGGAATATTCCGACAAAGTGAACGCCGACATTGACGCCGAAGTCGAAAAGATCATGAACACGAACATGAAGCGCGCCGAAGCCGTCATCACGGAACACAAGAAAGCGCTCGACGCGATCGCAAAGCGTTTGATCGAAACGGAAACAATCGAGCGGGAAGAGTTCGAGAAAATTCTCGTCGCGAACGGCATCACGCCGAAGAAAAAAGAGGAGGAAAAGTAAAAAAACCGCTCAAGTCATTTTTGCTGACCAGACCTGGCCCCACCTCGCAAAAATGACTTGAGCGGTTTTGCTATTTATTGTTCTTCTCGCCCCAATGCCAGCCGGGCGCCTCGCCGGTGCGGTAGCAGATGACGAGAAAAAGTCCCGTGACGATGATGAATATCGGCGCAAGCTTGATCAGCGTATCACTTGCCGAGTGCGTGTGGTCCGCCCACAGGACGGCGCGAACCATGACGAACGCGTAGATGAGCGTGACCGCCCAGCCCTCGACGGAAACCGGATACCAGCCCCACCCGAACCGTTTTGCCCTGAACCAGAGTTTCTTTTGCATAAAAAAATTATATTCCGAACAGCGCGTTGCCTTCGTTCGTGATCGCGATGAGCGCAAGTGCCGCGTACTGTTTTTTCCGCTCGTCGAAATCCGGCCCCACATGGTCGGGATAGTTTTTCTTGAAATAGTCGGCGAATTTTGCCGCATCCGCGTCCGTCAGGGAATCGGCAAGCTCCTGGATCTTCGCTTCCCGTTCGCCCGTCAATTCTTGGATTTTTTCCGCGTTTTCCGGTTGCTTCGTTTTGAGGTCGAGAATATCGCGGTGGATCGCCAGGATCTCGTCGGTCTTGCTTATCTTTGTTTTTTCGTAATTTGCGCCCTCCATGTTCTATATAATACTATTGAAAATGCATTTGTCAATTGTACGCCCGCTTGGATTCGAACCAAGGACCCTGGAGGTATAAGCTCCATGCTCTAACCAGCTGAGCTACGGGCGTGTTTTTACGATCCCTTATTTTTATATGTCCGTGCTTTCTCACCAAAACAGCTACGGACGTATGGACGGATGGTATCGTAAAAGAATCCTTTCCGCAATTTACGCCTTGCGTCCGGCGCGGCGGAATGCGATACTCGTCGCATGGAAAACGGATCAGAAAAAATGAAAATGCGGCCGGCGGAAGAGGAACTGCGCCCGCTCAAGGAGCTGAGACCCGGCATACAATACCATCTCGCCTGGCATGCACCCGTATCGGGCCTTGTCAGCCAGGGTGCCGTGTTCCTCGACGCGAAAGAGATCAAGACCTACTTGAAGGAATGCCAGAAGAAGAATCCGGACGGACCGGAAGGATTGTATTATTGGATCGAGGACGACGAAGGGAACAAATACCGGTGAATGAAATGAACAGGCGCGGCCCGCAGGGCCGCGCCTGTTCATTCGAAATGGATTTCGCTTGCGGCGCGGACGGAGAGTTTTTTGGCGATCGCCGGAAAACGGGAAAGCGTCGCGTCTTCGGCGAGCAGTTTCGCGGCCTCCGTCCGCGCCGCTTCCACCATTTTGATGTTCTTGATCGCTTCCATGCCGACGTCCGTGATGCCCCACTGCTTGCCGCCCGCGAGCTCTCCCGCGCCGCGGAGCTTCAGATCATATTCGGCGAGCTCGAAGCCGTTCTTCGCGTCCTTGAACGCCTTGAGCCGCTCCGCGGTCTTTTCCGATTTTGTTTCCGCGAAGACGAAGCAGTACGCCTGGTGCGAGCTCCGGATGACGCGGCCGCGGAGCTGGTGGAGCTGGGCGAGGCCGAAGCGTTCCGCGCCTTCGATGACGATGACGGTCGCGTTCGGCACGTTCACGCCGACTTCGACGACCGACGTGGCGACGAGAATGTCTATTTTCCCTGCTTTGAAATCGTCCATCACCCTTTCCTTTTCCGCCGGCGGCATCTTCGAATGCAAAATGCCGATCGTATTTTTTTTGAACACGTCGCGTTTCAGCCGCTCCGCTTCTTCCTTCACGGATTTCGCGATGATCGCCTGTTCGTTTTCCGGATCGGGCAGGTCGATTCTCGGGCAGATGACGTAGGCCTGCCGTCCCTCCGCGAGCAGTGCGCGGATCTTTTCGTACGTTTTCTCGCGCGCCGTCGGCATGACGATCTCCGTGACGATCGGCTTGCGGCCCGCCGGCAATTCGTCAAGAAGCGTGAGGTCGAGATCGCCGTACACGGTGAGCGCGAGCGTGCGGGGGATCGGCGTCGCCGTCATGGACAGGAGATGAGGATTCAAGCCTTCTTTCCTGGTCAATTTTTGCCGCTGCAATGTGCCGAAGCGGTGCTGTTCGTCGATCACCGCATAGGCGAGATGCTTGAACTTCACGGATTTTTGGATGAGCGCGTGCGTGCCGACGAGGATCGGGATCTCGCCGTTCGCCACCCATTTCAAAAGCTGTGCGCGCGAAATGTGCGTCCACGATCTCGGATTCACTTTCGACGGGAATTTGCGGCACTCTGTGCCGGTGATGAGCCCGACCTGGATGCCAAGATGCGTAAAATACTGGATGAACGATTCGAAATGCTGCTTGGCGAGGATTTCTGTCGGCGCCATGTAGGCGACCTGGAGCGCGCCGGCCTTCTGTCCATACGGGCGGGTGGTGACGATCGCATAGGCGGTGGCCGCGGCGACGGCGGTCTTGCCCGAACCCACGTCGCCTTCGAGGAGCCGCGCCATGGCATGGCCCTTCGCAAAATCGGCAAGGATGCTTTCGATCGCGCGCCTTTGCGCGTCCGTCGGCGCGAAGGGGAAGCGCGAGACGAATTCCTCCATCTCCACCGGATTTTTTTCAATGACATAGGCCGGATTTTTGTCCCATGCCATGCGCGCTTTTTTCTTTTCGAGCTGGATGAAGAAAACTTCCTCGAAAGCGAACCGTTTGCGCGCGGCCATTGCGTCGCTTTCTTTTTGCGGCGCGTGGATCCAGATGAGCGCGGTTTTGAGGCTCGGCAGATTGTATTTTGCGAGCATGTCCGCGGGGATCGGATCCTCGAGCGCGTCGAGCGTTTTCGCCGCGAAGAGTTTCTGCATCGCATGAGAGAACCAGTTCGACGTGATGCCGCGGGACTCGGGATAGACGGGATAGAGCGCGTGCGCAACGCCTTCCGCGCCGAAGAGGGAATCTCCGACGCCCGTCGGCAGTTTTGCCACCGTTTCGATCTTCGGATTCGAGAGATACAGCGCGCCTTTGCGTTCCGACACTTTGCCGTCCGCGCGCACGAACGCGCCGTCATGGATCATCTTTGCGATGTACGGTTGGTGGAACCACACGGCCTTGATCGAACCGGATTCGTCCTCGATCCGGGCTTCGGACATGGCGATCTTGGTGCGGAAGCCTTTCGACGTCTTGAGCCCGGAAATCTTGCCGAAGACCGTCGCTTTTTCTCCGACCGCAAGCGTGCCGATATTGCGCTTGGCCGACGTATCGCCGTAGCGGACGGGAAAATGATAGAGCAGGTCCGCGACCGTCTTCATGCCGAGCTTTTTGAGCGCACGCTTCTTTTCCTCGTCGAGACGGAAGGCTTTTTCGATCGGAAGATCCGGATGCATGGCGCTATTGTAGCAGAAAATGGTATACTGCTTCCGTTACCAATAACTTTTTCACCATGTTCACCGTATCCGTCATCGTCCTCCGCCTCGCCGCCGCCATCTGCCTCGGCGCGATCCTCGGCCTCGAGCGCACCTTCGCCGGCAAGACCGCCGGCATGCGCACGTACGCCATGGTCGCCATCGGCGCCTGCGGCTTCATCCTCATCGACCTCGTCGCGTCGTCCTCCGTCTTCAATGTGGCGGGCGCGAACCCGATCGTCATCGAGCAGGCCGTCATCACCGGCATCGGCTTTCTCGGCGCAGGCCTTGTCATCTTCCAGAATAATAAAGTCGTCGGCCTCACTACTGCGGCCGGCATCTGGGTCGCCGCCGCCGTCGGCATCGCCTCGGGCTTCGGCTATTTCACGATCGCGCTTGCCATCACGCTCGCCGCGCTCGTCATCTTCACCATCCTGAAATTCATCGAAGTGAACCTCGAACGGTTCGGCTACAAGAGCATCCGCCAGGCGGACGAAAACGGGGAGGAGAAATAGTTCGTTCCGCTAGAATAACCGGCGCGGATATGCTATCGTCTTTCTCACGGAGACGTGGCTGAGTGGCCGAAAGCGGCACCGTGCTAAGGTGTTAGGGGGGAAACTCCCTCGTGGGTTCGAATCCCACCGTCTCCGCAGACACGAGTTAGCTCGAGACAGATTTGAGTTTATAAAATACTGTTAGTAATGATATAATAGTGAATGTCTCATGAATACAAACGCTAAAAAATCTTATGAAAAAATAATTAATGCAGCTATCGCTTTACAAATAATTTTTATATTGGATAACATACTAGATTTAATATTAATATTTTTTCTTGTATGGTATATATGGTTTAAAATGCACTGGGGATTTTTAGGAATAATAATTTTTATTTTTACTTTTTGGGTTTTTCATAAATTAATTTTTCCAAAAATTGTTTATTTGATAAAAATACCATTTATTAATATGGCAAAATCTGGAGTTGTTAGACTTGCCACTTTAAATATAATTGATGACGAAATGGTTAAAAGATTAGCTTCAATTGAAGTAGAGTTGTGGCCAAAAACAATTCATATGAATATGAGTGCTAACGAAGCACAAGAATTTGCAGAAAAAATCGAGAATCTATCAAAAGATTAGACTTGTTTGCTTATAATTATACAAAACATTTGCCCAGTTTGGCATAAGTTGTTTGCTTGTCAAAATACTAATTTTAATTTGAATATTTTCAAACAAATACTGTCATACCAATATAACTTCATATGTGTTATAAAAATCTATGGTAACTTTTAATTCAAAAAATAATATTATTTGTTTTTCTAGAGATGAACTTTTCTATCTTTTCAAGCTTTCAAAGCAATCTGAAATGGTTAACGAAATGAAGAGGA
>JAGWZI010000004.1 GCA_018968925.1 Patescibacteria group bacterium
GCCCTTCGGGCGCGCCGCTTTTTTCATCCGCACGGACCGGAAAAAATTATTTTCCCGAAATTTCGCCGCGGACTTTCTCGATATACCGAGCCGCCGCTTCCTGGCCGCCGAGACCGAATGCGAGACCGAATGCGAGCGCGACGGCGATCAGCACCGGCGTCACGATCACTTGGACGATCGACGGGAAAAGGACCTGGAGCACCGCAATGATGGCGAATGCCCAGATGGCCCATTTGGCGATCTTGCCGGCGAAATTGGCCGACGAGACGTTCGCCGCCTTGGCGGTGCCGATAACGAGCTTCTGCACCGTTTCAGCGAGGATCGCCGCGATCAGGACAACGAGAACCGCGATGATGACCTGCGGCAGAAAGCCGACAACGATGGTATTGAGGAACGCCGTCACCGCCGTCAGGCCGAGCGTATTGAGCGCCGCGACCAAAAAGAGGATGATGGTGAACCATTCGACGAGCTTGCCAAGGAAATAGCCCGAATCAAGCTTGAATCCCGCCCGTTCGACGTATTTCTCGATGCCGGCCGCCCGCAGGGCGCTGTCGACGCGCGCAAGCTTGACGAGCTCCGATACGAGCCTGAAAAGGATCGCACCGACGATCCAACCGACGATGGCGATGATGATCGCAACGACAAGCGACGGAATGAAGCTCGCGATGCCGCCGGAGAGATTGCTCCACGACTGCTTCAAAAGATCTATCCACATAAACTGTTCTGTGTTTGTTAGTACTGATAATTTGATAAAAACGAACGACCTGTGGTAACGGGACAAATTATATCATGGAAAAAGCGCCGCTTGGCGCCGGGGAACGTCCCGTGTGGATAACGGGATCAGAAGATCCGATCGAAGAGCACCTGGTGGGGATAGTCGAGGATGTCGCGGACGAGCTTGTCGTACATGCCGAGGCGATAACGGAATTCGTCCGTTTCGAACCATGCGTAGAGAAGTTCCCGTCCGAGCTCGGCTTCGATCGACTTCATGACGCCCGAAATGACGCCGCCTTTCAGCCGGTCGCCGACGATGAGAATGTCGAGCCGGCTGTCGGGATTCTGGGTAAAGACGCCGGCGACGGCGACGAATTTCAGCTTGCCGGCCTTGCCGAGGCGCTTGACGATGTCCCCGCCGGCAAACGCCTTGGTGTTCGCGACAAGGGCGCGCAAAGCGGCAAGATGCGGAAACGATGGGTTCGCCATGAAGCCGTGGGCGCTGACTTTCTTTTCGACGGTCTTTTTGCCTTTCTTGCGGCGGACGGTCTTCGAGAAGCTCTTCGCATGCACGAGCCCCATCTTCGCAAAAAGCGCGCATTCTTTTTTCGCAACAGACAGGCTCACTTTCGATTTTTCGGCCGCCGTCTTGGCATCAAACGCGATATCCGGATTGAAAACGAAAAGGCGAATGAGCTTCACCCGCGCTTCACTGCCGAAGAGCCTGCCGAGGATTTCCATATGGGGCAAGTATACATGAAAAAATCCCCGCTGTCGCGGGGATTTTTCTGCTTTCGGAATGCCGAGCGAGCTTATTTCAACGCAACTTTTCCGCCTGCGGCTTCGATGTCCTTTTTCAGCTTCTCTGCGTCCTCCTTCTTCATATCGGTCTTGAGCACTTTCGGAGCGGCGTCGACGAGACCCTTCGCTTCGGCGAGGCCGAGGCCGATGGCTTCCTTGACGACCTTGATGACGGCGATCTTCTGCGCGCCGGCATCGGTAAGCTCGACGTTAAAGGTCGATTTCTCTTCCGCCGGAGCTGCGGCTCCCGCCGCCGGTGCCGCCGCGACTGCCGCCGCGGAGACGCCGAACTTCTCTTCGAGCGTCTTCACGAGCTCGTGGAGGTCGATGACTGACATTTTTTCGATCTCGGCGACGAGTTTCTCGAACTTCGCCGGAATCGTGACTGCTTTCTTTTCTTCCATGATTGGTTCGTTAGTGCTGGTAATTATGCGGTCTTCGTGTTCGCGATCTGATCAAGCACGACCGCGAAGCGCTGGATCGGTGAATTGATGAGATTGACGAACTGCGCGTAGAGCGTCTTCTGCGACGGGATGGCCGCGATCGCGGTCATTTCCGCAACGCTCATGTATTTCCCTTCGAAGATGCCGCCCACGATCTTCACGCGGTTCTCGTACTTCTTCTGGAAGACGTAGAATTCGCGCGCCGGAGCGGTAAGATCGTCGCCGTAGACGATCGCGAGCTCTTCCTTGAATTCCGGCATGTCGCCCGCGACGTTCGCTTCGGCAAGCGCCCGCTTGGCGAGCGTCTTCCTGACGACCGCGTAGCCGACGCCTTCTTTCTTGAGCGCGCGGCGCATGGACTGCTCGTCCGCGACGTTCACGCCGTGGAAATTGGCGAAGACGACCGATTTCGAACCGGTCACCGCCTTCACGATGCCCGCGATCAATTCCTTTTTCTTTTCTTTGGTAAGTGCCATTTGTTTATTTGAACAAAATGAAAAAAATCGACCATAAGGCCGACAAAAAGAGTGTCGTATGACCTCGACCGGTCCTTTCGATTATGGCTTTCGCCACCGGTTGTCTTTGGCCTTATGAAAGGATAATAGCAGGAATAAGGAGAAAAGTAAAGTAGTATTCTTTACTTCATTAATAAAAATAAGATGTTAGAATGCCGTCATGTTTAGATTTATAAAAATGTGGCTTCTATTGCGTATTTTAGCATATCAAGAAGAATGTATATTTTCTGAACAAAAAGATTCAGCTCAAGAATATCAAAATGGTTCGGTATTGTATGCTAATCAAAAAGGATTTATTACTGATGCCACAACATACAATTTATTCAGAGCAATTTTGCCAGAAAGATTTCGAGTATCACTTAAACCAAAAAAACAAGGAGAGAAAACACGGGTTAATGAATCGAGAATTAGAGAATTAGATTCTTTGATTGAACTAGCAAAAACAAAAGGTTTTATTGATTCTCCGAAAGAAGGAATGCAGCCAAAAAGCATTGTTACAAAGAAACCACAAAAAATAAATAGACCGGCTATTAGACTCTCTCCTCTTGGGGATCAATTCATTACCTACTGGGGAGGACTTGAGATTTTTATAAAAACTTTTCCAGGAGTATGGGGTATAGTTGGTATTTCTTTAGTTCCTTGGTTAATCATAAATTACCACTCAATTTCAAACTTAATAAAAAATATTTTTTAAAATATTATGAGATAGTTTATAATTATAATAAGCACAAAGCGGCGCACCCGATGGGTGCGCCGCTTTACTTTTGTTGATTCGATACGGATTACTTACCTTCCTTCTGCTTGCCCACTTTTCTGCGGGAAACAATGAGGTAGTTAGAATATTTCTTCGGCGTGCGGGACTTCTGACCTTTGCCCACGTGTTTGCCCCACTTCGTCTTGGCATAGCGGGTACCGCGCGGCTGTTTGCCTTCGCCGCCGCCGTACGGGTGATCCATCGGGTTCATGACCGAGCCGCGAACCGTCGGGCGGATGCCCATCCAGCGCGAGCGGCCGGCTTTGCCGACGTTCACGAGCCAGTTCTCGTCGTTTGAGACGGAACCGACGGATGCCCATGCGTTCTCCGGAATTTTGCGGACTTCGGACGACGGCATCTTGATGTGGACATAGCCTGCGTCGTTTGCGACCACCTGGGCAAAGCTGCCCGCCGAGCGGACGAGCTTGGCGCCGCCGCCAACTTTAATCTCGATGTTGTAGACGAAGGTACCGACCGGGATGTTCTTCAAAAGCGTCCGGTTGCCGGCCTTGAGCTCGGCTTTCTCGGAAGTGAGAAGCGTGTCGCCGACCTTCACGCCTTTCGGCAAAAGGACGTAGCGTTTCTCGCCGTCGGCGTAGTTCACAAGGCCGATGAAACCGGTGCGGTACGGATCGTACTCGACGGTCACGACCTTCGCCGGAATGTCGTGCTTGTCGTAATTGAAATCGACGAATCGGTACGCCTGCTTGTGGCCGGAACCCTGGTGGCGCATGGTGATCCTGCCGCGATTGTTGCGACCGGCGTTCGCTTTCTTGCCCTTCGTGAGCGCCTTGTACGGCGTGTCTGTCGTGAGCACGCCGCGATACGTGACGAACGTCATGTGCCGGCGCGAGGGCGATGTTGGTCTGTGTGTCTTCATGGTATTAGATGAAAGCTATCTTGTCCCCTTTCTTCAGGCGGACGAGCGCCTTTTTGACGCCCGAAACGCGCGAGGGTTTCCCCCGGCGCATCTTCGTCTTGCCTGGCATGGTGATGATGTTCACTGCGATCGGGTGGACCTTGTAGAGCTCGGCGACCGCTTTCGCGACCGTGTGTTTCGTCGCGTCTTTCGACACGGCGAAGGTGTAGACGTTCTTCGATTCCGCCGCGATGCCGGATTTCTCCGAGATCTTCGGCCGGAGGATGACTCCCGAATGTTCGTGTGCGTGTGTCATATGTTTTTATTTCATCTTCCGCTCGAGGAACGCGACGGCTGCGGCCGGCTGCTCGATGACGACGTATTTCATGTTCAAGATGTCGACCGGATTGATATTGCGCATCTCGTCCACCTTCACGTTGCCAAGATTCGCAAAACTCTTCTCGACCGCCGGATTCTTTTCCGCGACGGCGATGTAGGCGCTGTTCTTTTTCTTCGTGAAGAGATCGGCATAGCCTTTGACCGACGCCAGCGATTTCAAGATGCCGATGGCGTCTGTCGTTTTCGGTTTGGCGATGGAAATGTCGCTGACAAAGAGCACTTCGCCGTCCTGCATCTTTTTCGACAGGACCGTGAAGAGCGCCTTTGCCTTCATTTTCTTGTTCACCTTGCGGCCGTAGTTCTTCAGGTTGTTCGGACCGTGCGCGACGCCGCCGCCGACCCAGATGGGGCTGCGGGTCGAGCCGTGGCGGGCGCGGCCGGTGCCTTTCTGCTGCCACGGCTTTTTGCCGCCGCCGCGGACCTGGCCGCGGTTCTTCGTGTGGGCAAAAATCGTGCGACGATCGGAGAGCATCGAATGGACGACCTGATGGACAAGATCGGCGTTCCACGAAAGGCCAAAAATATCGGCCGGCAATTTCACGTCGCCTTTCGACTTGCCCGACTGGTCGTAGACCTTCGCCGAGATTTCAGAGGCGGTTTTCGCCTTCGGCGCGGCCTTTGTCATTGTTTTCTTTTTCGTTTCCATGATAGTGGTATTAGCCGCGCACTTCGACGAGCGTTCCCCGGCGGCCCGGCACGGCGCCACTGATCAGAAGCTCGTTCGTTTCCGGATTGACGCCGACGACCGTCAAGTTCTTCACTGTGATCCTTTCACCGCCCATGCGGCCGGCCATGCGCATGCCTTTCGGCACCTTGTTGCGCAGACCGCCCGAAATGGAACCCGGCGCGTTCTCGGAATGCTTCTGACCGTGGGATCTCGGCTGGCCGGAGAAACCGTGCCGCTTGATGACGGACTGGTAGCCCTTGCCTTTCGAGACGGCCGAGACCTCGACGAGATCGCCCGCGGCGAACGCCGAGAGGTCGATCCTGTCGCCGACTTTGTACGCGGACGGATCCGCCGTGCGGAACTCCTTGATGAAGCGCGCATTCACGCCCTTCAGGTGGCCGCGAACGGCTTTCGAAATGTTCTTTTCCTTGCGCGAACCGAAGGCGACCTGCACGGCGTCGTAGCCGTCGGTCGCTTTCGTCTTGACCTGCGTGACCGTCATCGGCCCCGCGGAAAGAACGGTCGCCGGGTGCACCGCGCCGTCTTCGCTGAAGACCTGGGTCATATGCTGTTTTGTACCGAGTGTAAATTTCATGGTGATTGCTGACGCAGAGGATGGCGCGCGGCCGGAGGCCGCGCGCCATCATGCTCCGTATCGTTCGTTAATTCATCTTCACATCAATGTTCACGCCGGACGGCAGGCTCATGTTGGTCAGAGCCTCGATGACCTTCGCCGAAGGATTGACGATATCGATCAATCTCCGGTGGATCCTCATCTCGAACTGTTCTCGCGCGTTCTTGTAGACGAAGGATGCCCGGTTGACCGTGTACTTCTTGATCTCCGTCGGCAGGGGCACGGGGCCGATGATCTCGGCATCGTGCCGGAGCGCCGTTTCGATGATCTGCTTGACCGATGCGTCGAGGATCTTGCTGTCGTACGCCCTGACGCGGATCCGCAGGATCGCGGCGCCGTCCGTTTTTGCGGCTTTCGGCATCTTCACTGCCGGTTTCGCCGCCTTGGTATTCTTTTTTGCTGGTGCTGTTTCCATCGTGACTGGATTTCATTCCCGAAAAGCGGACGAACCGCCCATCGGAAACGAGTTAGGCGACCACTTTCGTGATGACGCCCGAGCCGACCGTCTTGCCGCCTTCGCGGAACGCGAAGCGCATCTTGTCTTCAAGAGCGACCGGCGCGACGAGTTTCACCTTGAAGGTGACCGTGTCGCCCGGCATGACCATCTCGACGCCCGACGGGAGCGTCACGTCGCCCGTGACGTCGGTCGTGCGCATGTAGAACTGCGGCTTGTAGCCGGAGAAGAACGGCGTGTGGCGGCCGCCCTCTTCCTTTTTCAAGACGTAGACTTCGGCCTCGAATTCCGTGTGCGGGGTGACGGAACCCGGCTTGGCAAGCACCTGGCCGCGGTGGACGTCTTCTTTCTTGGTGCCGCGCAGGAGAATGCCTGCGTTGTCGCCAGCCTGGGCGCTCTGGAGAGACTTGTTGAACATTTCGACGCCGGTGATGGTCGTCTTCGTCGTCGGCTTGATGCCCACGATCTCGACTTCCTCGCCGACTTTGGCCTGACCGCGCTCAACGCGGCCGGTCACGACCGTGCCGCGGCCTTCGATCGAGAAGATGTCTTCGATCGGCATGAGGAACGGCTTGTCGATGTCGCGCGTCGGGAGCGGGATGTAGCTGTCGAGAGCGGCCATAAGTTCGGTGATGCACTTCGCGCCTTCGTCGGTCGCCGACTTGGCTTCGAGCGCCTTCGTGGCCGAACCGCGGATGATCGGCGTGTTCGCGCCGTCATACTGGTATTTCGTCAAAAGGTCGCGGATCTCGGACTCGACGAGGTCGAGGAGGTCCTTGTCGGTGACGAGGTCGCACTTGTTGAGGAAGACCACGATCTTCGGCACGCCGACCTGGCGGGCGAGCAGAATGTGTTCGCGGGTCTGCGGCATCGGGCCGTCGACCGCGGAAACCACGAGGATCGCGCCGTCCATCTGGGCGGCGCCCGTGATCATGTTCTTGACGTAGTCCGCGTGTCCCGGGCAGTCCACGTGCGCGTAGTGCCGGTTCTCGGTCGAGTACTCGACGTGCGAGATGGCGATCGTGATGATCTTGGACGCGTCGCGGCGGCCGGCGGATTCCGATGCTTTCGCGACGGAGTCGTAGGCAACGTCTTTCGCCAAGCCTTTGAGAGCCTGGACATGGGTAATGGCCGCGGTAAGAGTGGTCTTGCCGTGGTCGATATGGCCGATCGTGCCGACGTTCATGTGCGGCTTCGAACGGTCGAACTGTGCTGCATCTGCCATAATGGCTGTTGTCGGTTCACTGCCTCGACAGGACGCGCGAGAACGCTCTCCCTGTCTAAACAACGAACCTTGTTTATCCCATCATTCGCGATAGTGCGAACTGGGAGCTGATAAATTTCGACTGTGCAACTCCCCGCTTTTTTCACAAAAAGAAAAACGCAGAGCGTGTACCGCATATCGTAGCAAAAGAGCCGGAAAGAGTCAATGATACGAAAACAGCCTCGGCGTCGAGGCTGTTTTCGTATTTCTGAATATCAGGTGCCTTATGCCCGCTGGGTCGCCGTTCCGCGGGTCTCGATGATCGTCTTCGCCACGTTCGGCGGCACGACTTCGTACTGGCCGAATTCCATGGTGGACGACGCGCGGCCTTCGGAGATCGAGCGGAGCGTCGTGACGTAGCCGAACATTTCGGCGAGCGGCACGTTCGCCCGGATGACCTTGTTCATGCCGCGGTCGAACATTTCCGTAATCTGTCCGCGGCGCGAATTGATCGAACCCGAGACGTCGCCCATGAATTTCTCCGGCGTAACGACCTCGACTTTCATGATGGGTTCCAAAATGACCGGTTTGGCGCGCTTTGCCGCATCCTGGAATGCCTGCGACGCCGCAATCTTGTAGGCGATTTCGGACGAGTCGACGTCGTGGTATGAACCGAAGGTGAGTTCGCACGAGACGTTCACCACGCGATAGCCGGCCAAAATGCCGCGCTCCATTGCTTCCTTGACGCCCTTTTCGACGGCCGGAATGAATTCCTGCGGAATGACGCCGCCCTTGATGGAATCGATGAACTCGAAATCCTCATAACGCTTGACGTTCTTCGGGATCTTCTCGCCTTCCTCGATCTTTTCCATCGGCTTGATCTTGATCAAGACGTGTCCGTATTGGCCTTTGCCGCCGGTCTGCTTGATGTATTTCTCTTCCTTCTCGGCTTCGCCGGTGATCGTTTCCTTGTAGGCGACCTGCGGCTTGCCGACGTTCGCTTCGACATGGAATTCGCGCTTCATGCGGTCCACGAGGATTTCGAGATGCAGTTCTCCCATGCCGGCCATGATGGTCTCGCCCGTTTCCTGGTCGGTCTTGATCTTGAACGTCGGATCTTCATCCGAGAGTTTCTTGAGCGCAAAGCCCATTTTCTCCTGGTCCGCCTTCGTTTTCGGTTCGATACGGAGGTTGATGACCGGTTCCGGGAAGACGATCTGGTCGAGGATGATCGGTTTCGATTCGTCGCAGAAGGTATGTGAGGTCTTCGCACCTTTCAGACCGACAGCCGCGGCGATTTCGCCGGCATAGACGGTCTCGACGTCCTCGCGGTCGTTCGCGTGCATGCGCACGACGCGGCCGAGACGTTCCCTCTCTCCCGTCGTTGAATTGTAAATATAGGTGCCCGCGGAGATCGAACCGGAATAGACGCGGAAATACGTCAGCTGGCCGACGAACGGGTCCGTCTGGAGCTTGAATGCAAGCGCGCAGAACGGCTCGTCATCGGATGCGTGGCGGAGGATCTCGTCGCCCGTGTTCGGGTCGACGCCTTTGACCGCCGGAATATCAAGCGGCGACGGCAGATAGTCGACGACCGCGTCGAGCATGAGTTGGGTGCCCTTGTTCTTCAAAGCGGAACCGGTGAGCACCGGCACGATCGTGTTCGCGATCGTCGCTTTGCGCAAAGTCTTCTTGAGATCGTCGATGGAAATTTCCTTCCCTTCGAGATAATCGTTCATGAGCTTCTCGTCCTCGCCCGCGATCTTTTCCACGAGCTCGGTGCGGTATTTGCGCGCTTCGTCGAGAAGGTCGTTCGGAATTTCGTCGGTACGGATCTTGTCGCCCATGTCGCCTTCGAAATAGAACGCTTTCATGGTCATGAGGTCGACGACGCCTTTGAAATCCGATTCCGCGCCGATCGGCAGCTGCATGCGCACGGCGTTTTTCGTCAGACGCTCGAGGATCGATTGGTACGAGCGCTCGAACGAACCGCCCGTGCGGTCAAGCTTGTTGATGAAGCAGATGCGCGGCACTTTGCCTTCGTCGGCATAGCGCCAGTTCGTCTCGGACTGCGGCTCGACGCCGGCGACGCCGTCGAAGACGACGACCGCGCCGTCAAGCACGCGGAGCGAGCGCTTCACCTCGGCGGTGAAGTCGATGTGTCCCGGCGTGTCGATGATGTTGAAGCGGACTTTTTTCGAAAGATCCTCTTTCGGCATGTAGCTCGGATTCCAGAAGCAGGTGATGGCGGCGGACGTGATGGTGATGCCGCGTTCGCGTTCCTGTTCCATCCAGTCGGTCGTCGTCGCGCCTTCGTGGACTTCGCCGATCTTGTGCTGGGCGCCCGTGTAGAAGAGGATGCGTTCCGAAACGGTCGTCTTGCCCGCGTCGATGTGGGCGATGATGCCGAAGTTGCGGACTTTCTCGAGCGGATAATCTCGTTTGGTGGCCATGATTTTGCAAAATTACCAGGCGAAATGCGCGAACGCCTTGTTGGCTTCCGCCATCTTGTGCGTCATTTCCTTCTTCTTCACCGCTTCGCCTTCGTTCTTCGAGGCGGCGATGATCTCGTCGGCGAGCTTCTTGGCGATGGGCGCGCCCTTTTTCGAACGGGCGGCGTCGACGATCCATTTCATGGACAGAGCCGAACGGCGGGACGGTCTCACTTCGACCGGCACCTGGTAGTTGGCGCCGCCGACGCGCTTGGAGCGGATCTCCATGTTCGGCGCGGTGTTCGAAAGGGCGAGCTCGAGGGTCTCGACCGGATTCTTCACGTTCGCGAGCGTCTTGACGAGTTCGAGCATGTCATAGACGGCGCGTTCGGAGACGGATTTCTTGCCGTCGTACATGAGGTAGTTCACGAGTTTCGAGACCTTTTCGGACTGGTACTTGTAGTCCGGCTTGATGATGTTCTTCGATTTGAGTTTTCTGCGCATGGGAGTGGAAAATTATTTCGCCGCCTTCGGCTTCTTCGCGCCGTAGGAGCTGCGGTCCTTCCGGCGTCCCTCGACGCCCTGCGCATCGAGCACGCCGCGGACGATCTGATAACGGAGACCGACGTCCTTGACGCGGCCGCCGCGCAAGAGGACGACCGAGTGCTCCTGCAGGTTGTGTCCCATGCCCGGGACATAGGCGGTGACTTCCATGCCGTTCGAAAGGCGCACCCTCGCAATCTTGCGGATGGCGGAGTTTGGCTTCTTCGGCGTCTTCGTGGTCACTTTGATGCACACGCCGCGCTTGAACGGCGAATTCAGGTACGTCGGGCGGTTCTCGAGCGTGTTGAAGCCGCGCATGAGCGCGACGGACTTCGGCTTGCGCTTCGCCGTTTTCCGATTCCTCTTGATGAGCTGGTTGATGGTTGGCATTTGATAAACGGTTATATTTGTCTCCAAAATAAAAAGCACATACTCCCGGTATTCGGGCCTGTGCAACTCGTGATACCCGTGCCACAGCCATGTGGCACCAAGCGTCGGGAACATACTACTACAGAACTTCAAAAAAGCAAGTTTAGAAATGCATGCCCGTGAACAGGGTGAACAATGACGACACGATCGGCAAGATGACGCCGGGAAGGAAAATGACGACAAGAATGATGAGAAGCAGGCCGTACCGTTCGGCAAAGGAGGAAAAGACGAGCCGGCGGTCGACGGGGATGATCGAGAACAGCACTTTCGAACCGTCGAGCGGCGGAATGGGAATGAGATTGAAGACGGCGAGCGAGAGATTTACGAGAACGATAAAGCCGAAGACGAGCGCGAGCGTCTGTCCTGCCGCGCCGCTTGTATTCGCAAGCATGCGCACGAGAATGGCGAATATGCCGGCAACGATGAGATTCGATGCCGGACCCGCGAGCGCCACGAGCGGCTCGGCGATTTTCCTGTTCCGCAGGTTATAGACGTTGTACGGCACGGGTTTCGCCCAGCCGATCATGATACCCGTGCCGGACAGGTAAAACAGGGCCGGCAGGATGATCGAACCGAAGAGATCGATGTGCGCGAGCGGGTTCAGGGTCAGCCGTCCCTCGTATTCCGCCGTCCGATCGCCGAACGCGAGCGCCATAAGACCATGCGAGATCTCGTGGATCATGACAGAGAAGATCAGAATGAAGATTTGGAAGATAACGCTGATGCCCATATTGCCGAAATTACCGTTCTATGATAGCATGCGGTCTCTCGAAAGAGAACGAAATCCATGCAGATCTGCGCCATCACCAAACGCTCATCGATCGTCGGCGGCGGCTACTCGAACCGCACCCGCGCCACGCAGTTCAATCCGACCGGCAAGGTCAGGAAGTATTTGAACGTGCAGAAGAAGCGCATCTACGTGCCGGAACTGAAAAAGACCTTCGTTCTCAAGATCTCGACCCGCGGCCTCAAGACGATCCAGAAGAACGGCGCGTACGCGACGCTGAAGAAAGCGGGGATCATCAAATAAATTCGACGAATTCAAATAAAAAGGGCGGCCGCTCCGCGGCCGCCCTTTTTATTTCTTTATCCCGAATGAGGGCCTATTTTTTCGTTGGCGTCGTTGTCGATGTCTGCGCCGCCGGCTGCTGGAAGACCGGACCGACGTTCACGATGATATTGCGCGACGGCGAGTAGACGATCGCTTTCGCCGCTTTCTGGTAGACGATCACCACGTCGCCGTTCTCTGCGCCCGTGTAGAAAGCCTGCTGTTTGACGAGCGTCGCCGCATCGTTGATCGTCGCGACGATCGGCTGTTCATCCGACGGCAGAATCACGAGCTTGCCGACCTTGGCGATAAGATCCGAAACCTGGGCCTGGTTCGCCTGGCTGACGAGATCCTGGGTCGACGGGTTATTGAAATGATTCCACGCCCAGAGACCGCCCACGCCGATGATGATGCCGATAACGAGACCGATGAATACCGAACTGCCGCCCTTCTTCTTCATGTCCTGATTCTCCATGTGTTTGATTGCTACAGTTGTAAACCGAAGCGAATAATGCTGATAAATGCCCTCGCGGGTTTTGTCTTACCAGTATACAAAATCCGGGAAAAAGCGACAAGACGGATTGTTGACTATTCCCGCCGAAACGGCGTGCCGTCCGAAACGAAACCGATATCGCCGCTTGAAGTCTCAACCGTTCTGGCGCCGGAACCCGCGATCGCATCGAGCGTCGTTTTGTCTGGGTAGCCGTACCGATTCTTCGAACCGACCGATATGACCGCATATGCCGGATGCGCCGCGGAAAGGAATGTGTCCGAAACGGAAAGCTTCGCGCCGGCATGCGGAACAAGCAAGACGTCGCTTGCGACGTCCGTTGCCGCGGCGAGCATATTCTCTTCGTTCCCCGTCATGCCGTCGGGCAGGATTGCCGCCCGCGCGGCGCCGTATGAAATTTCGAGCGCGAGCATGCCGTCGCGGACAAAAATGACTTTCGCGGACGCGCCGCCGCCAAGATCGATCGCATCGTTAAGCCCGAGGATCGTTTCCGGCGCGCCGGCATTCGCGATCGATCGTTCCACGACCTTGTTTTCACCGCCCGCATCCGCTACCCCGCGCACGCGGTATCTCGCGAACACGTCCGGCGCGCCGCTCGTCGAAGCCTGGTCCGTATCGGTAAGGACGAGCAGATCGATCGTCCGGTCGTAAAACGACATGGCACGGCCGAGCGCGCGCAGAACGGATGCGTCTTCCCCGGCATCGATCAGCACATGCTTTCCATCCGGCGTTTGAATAAGGATTGCCCGGCCGTCGCCGACATCGAGAAACGTGACGCGCATGCTCGCATCGCTTTCGCGCCGCGCGGCGTATCCGGCAAGCATCGCGGCGGCAAAAAATATCCCGAGAAAAATGAAACGGCGCTTATGCATGATGTGCTTTTTTCTGTTCCCGCCAGATCCAGACCGCGATCACGGCATACGCGATCGCGCAGCATGCGGGCGAGAACCAGGGAACGAAGATCGACGAGAGCGGCAATCCGGCAAAAAACCGTGCGACGAAAATCATATACGCCGCGATCGCCCAGGAAATCCAGGCGAAGGGCAGTGCGACGATGCGGAAAACCATGCCGATCGCTCCCGCGAGGAATCCGAAAAACATGGACGCCGGGACGACGGGCAGGACAAGAATGTTCGCCGGCAATGCATAGACGGACAGCTGTCCCATATCGAGCAGGATGAGCGGCAAGACGAGGATCTGCGCCGCAACGGTCGTCGCGACGATGCCGCGCAATCCGCCGCGCTCGGTCACCCATGAAAATTTCCTTTCAAGGATCGGCGAGACGACGATGACGGCGAACGTGGCGAGAAACGACAATTGAAAGGATATGTCGGATGCGAGGATGGGCGGATTCACGACGATCATGAGAAGCGCCGCGGCGATGAGCGCGCGCAAAGCGTCGTATTTCCTGCCCGTCGCTTTCGCGAGAACGGCGATGAGCGCCATGATTCCCGCGCGGATCGCCGTCGAGGACGAGCCGGACAGGAGAACGAACAGGATGACGCCGAGAGCTCCGCCCGAAAGCGCGACCGCGTGCGGCAGAAATGAAAGCAGGATCGCGATCGCGGAGACGACGATCGTGACGTTATAGCCGGAAAGCGCGACGATGTGCGAAAGCCCCGCGACGCGGAACGCATTCGCCGTATCCGTATCGATCGAACTTTTCGCGCCGAGAATGACGCCGGCGAGAAACGATGCCTCCGGTTCCGGCACAAGCCGGCCGATCGCCATGATGAATTTTTCTTTCACGGAAAACAAAAATTCCCGGATCGGATTCCCTTTGCCGCTCGAAATGAGCGACACGCGCGCAAAATCCATCGTGAAGAGGATACCGTCTTTCGCAAGATATGCCGCATAATCGAAATCCTTCTGTCCGCTTGTCGATGCACGGGAAAAATTCTGCGGCGTTCCGATCTTGCCCGACACACTTACGAGATCGCCGTAGGAAAACGCGGGGTATCGGCTGGTCCGCACAAGTATCTTTCCCGAAGCCTGCGTGCTCGTGCCGCCGAGAACCGCATGATCGACCTGGACGACAAACGATTGGCTCGATTCCGAGAATGACGGCTCTACAGAGACCGTGCCGCGGAGGATCACCTCCTTTCCTTCCGCCGCGGCAAGCACCGGATCGGCCTTCGGTCGCGCCGCATCGGAGCGCAAGATGCCGAGCGCAAAAAAGACGATGAAGAGTGCGGTAAGAAAAACGGGCCGTTTGCCGCCGATGAACCGCCGGTACGCGAACAGCGCGATGGCGATAACGACAAGCGCTCCGGCAAATGAAAAGCTTGCGGGAAAAAATGAACAGAGAAAAATCGCCGAAACGAATCCGGCAATCGGAACGAGGAGTGGCGTGTCGCGCTTCACGCGGAAATCATAGCATAAAAAAAGCTCCGTACCCTTGCGGGCGCGGAGCGGAACAAACTTCTTTTCAGGCGGTGACGGCGCAGATCCATTTCCCGAGCATCTGTTCGCCGGTCTCCTTGACGACAACCTCCCTCTGTCCATCGTACCTGTGGAAAAACACGATGAACCGTTCTTCTTCGGTGATAACGACGAGCGTCTGGCCAGGATCGCGAAGAACTTTCCTGGCGCGAAGGGCGACGCGCTTGATCAGCCTCTCGGAAAGGAAAACGGTTTTGTATCCCATTCTCTGGAGAGAAAATCGGGAGCAATGGAACGATCCGCTCCCTGCTTTCTCGACCAACTCGACCCTGGCGCGTCCCTTGGCGGGCACACGGCGCAAGATTTCCCTGGCTGAAGGGTTGACCGTCCATCCGAAACCTTCAATGATCGGAATGATCCCCTTCTCCCCTTGTTTCGTCATTTCCCCCGACTCTTTTACCGCAGTAGTCATAACTCTGCCTTTCCACAGTCAAAAATTTTGCATCCCCGATGCAAACCGGGTCCCCAAACATCGTCCCGGCCGGAAGCTTCCGAACGCATCGGACCCTTTCGGCCAAAACGATATGGGACAATCGTCGTTTGCAAAGAACTGGCCGTGAATGATACGACTTTCTTATTGTTTGTCAACTCATCACGATTCCCACGCAGCGACGATCCGCCGCTCCTCATCGGCGTTCCGCGCCTTCTTGAACTTCGCGCCGGATGCGCCTTTCACCCGCGCTTCGCATTCCGCCCAGGTCGGGTGCGTTTCGATCACGCCGTCCACCATGCTGACATACGAGTATGCCGCGCCGGATTTCCGTGCCGGATCGTCATTGGCTGGCGCAAGCACGGAAAGATCGACCGGATAATCGGCCGACTTGCCGCGGAAAAGCGCCGGCGGTACGCCGTCGGCGAACCCGGTGGCGATCGCGTCGCAGCGCTCGTTGCCCGGCACGCCGGCATGCCCGGGCACGCGGTTCCATTTTATTTTCTTGCCTGCCGCCGCGGCGATGAGCGCTTCCCAGAGATCGCGGTTCGACACCGAATCCTTCTGCACGGTCTTCCAACCGTTCTTCTGCCAGCCGAAGATCCACTTCGTCATGCCGTTCACAACATACGCCGAATCGGTGTTGACGGCGATCTCCTTGTCCGCATTGCCGACGAGACGCAAGGCGTGTATCGCGGCGAGCAGTTCGACCTTGTTGTTCGTCGTGTGCGCCTCGGCCGCGCCGAGCTCTGACACCTTGCCGTGCATCGAGACGATCGCGCCCCAGCCGCCCGGTCCCGGATTGCCTCTCGACGATCCGTCGCAGAAAATGATGATGGTATCGCTCATTACAAATGGTCCGCCTTGTCCTTCTCGGCGTCTTTTTTCGTCCTGTGCACAACGCCGTCCTTATGATGCGGCGGCATGTAGAGCGTGTAGAATTTCAGGTCCTCGGTCTTCGACGTGTTCATGACGTTGTGCTTCGATCCGGCGGGCACGACGATCGCATCGCCGTCCTTCACGACATATTTCTCGCCGTCGATCGTCACCTTTCCCTCGCCCGCCTCCACGCGGAAGAACTGGTCGCTGATATCGTGCACTTCAAAGCCGATCTCCTCTTCAGGCAGGAGCGACATAAGGACGATCTGCGCGTTCGTCGAGGTGTAGAGCACCTTTCTGAAGTTCTTGTTCTTCAGCGCCTCGTTTTCTATGTTCGCATAAAACGGTTTCATAGAGTTTGTATTAAACTGATATGCCTCCATTATATCACGCGTGATGATACGGCTCATGCTTGATCACTGACATCGCCCGATAGACGGATTCGGCGAGAAGCAGGCGCGCGAGCTGGTGCGGCAGAGTAAGCTTCGACAAGGACCAAACGAGATTGGCTCGCTTCAATATGCTGTCATCAAGCCCGTACGCTCCGCCGATGGCAAATGCAACCGTGCCGCCGCCCGTGATCATCCTCTTTTCCAAAAATTGCGACAGCTCGCGCGTGCTCATTTCCTTTCCTTTTTCATCGAGGGCGACGAGGAAATCCTCTGGTTTGAGCGATTTCAAAATCCGTTCCGCTTCCGTTTCTTTGTCCGATGACGGAATGATCTTCCATTCCGTTTTCAGATGCCGCGAAATGCGCGCGGTGTATTCCGCGATCGCGTCCGCGATGTTCGCATCATCATTTTTGCCGACAGAAATGAAAAGGAATTTCATGCGGAAAGTATAGCAGATCCGTGCTAGGATATCCGCATGCTCACGAAAGCCGAAACGAAACTCATCCGGAGCCTCCGAGAGAAAAAACACCGCGCCGAGACCGGACTCTTCCTCGTCGAAGGGGCGAAAAGCGTCGAGGAACTTTTGCGTTCCAATTTTGCAATCAGCTTCATCGTCGCGACGGATGCGTTCGCGAAGACATTGAAGACCAAAATGCGCGTTGAAACGGTTTCGGCGGACGAACTTGCCAAGCTCGGCACGCTCGAAGCGAACGATGCCGCGATCGCCGTCGTGAAACAGAAATCCGCGCAAACGGCCGAACAGAAAAATCAGGGGCTTATCCTCGTCCTCGACGAGGTGAAGGATCCGGGCAATCTCGGCACCATCATCCGCATCGCGGACTGGTACGGCGTGAAACGCATACTTGCTTCGAAAGGCACCGCCGATTTCTACAATGCGAAGACGATCGCCGCGTCGATGGGATCCTTCACCCGTATCGCGGTCGAATACGCCGATCTCGCAGAATTTTTCTCGAAAAACACGTTGCCGGTTTTTGGCGCATATCTCGGCGGCGAGAACGTCCATGAAATGAAATTTCCGTCAGACGGCATTCTCGTCATGGGCAACGAATCGAACGGCATCTCCGCGCATCTTGAAAAATTCATCACGAAAAAGATCACCATTCCCCGCTACGGGAGTGCCGAATCGCTCAATGTCGCGATCGCGACCGCGGTGATACTCGATAATTGGAAAAGAAAATAAAAAAACTTCCCGGGCATCGCTCAGGAAGTTTTGTCTCTTCGGACAAGCTCGTGCAATTTCGCCAAGCCCGCAAGAAGAGTCAGCTGCTGGATCGAACTGTCGGTGTTGTGCGGCGCGAGACAATAGCCCCTCTCCGGAGTTTCATCCGAATAACTCGACGGATCAAGGCCGCACGCGTTTCCCGGAACGGTCAAATTTATCCATTTCGGCTGGCGACATGCCGCCCGAAATTCATATACCCTCGGGATAAATCGCGGATTGTTCCAGAGATGCCGATCGGTTTTTTGCATCGCCCGCTCGACTTCGACAAGAGATGAATGATCCTCCTGTCGCGACAGCCACCGCGATACGGCCGGGGTCAGCGTCACTGACAGCGCCCCGCCGTACATTTCCCGATCGACCCGCAAACCTTCCACGAGCATGAGCTGCGGCCGATCGCATTTCGTATCCCCTTCAAAAAGCCAGAGAGCGGTGAAAAGGATGGCGAGCGTCGCGCGGACCGCCCATGGCAAGTCCTTTTCGCTCTCCAACGCTCCGAACATGGCGGGAAGCTCGCACACATATCCTCCCCATGAAGGATCTTCCGTAACAAGCGGGGCGAGACAATCCGCGAATCCCCATTTTGATTTTCCGTCAGGTATCGTGAATTTCTGAAAAGACGGATGATCATGAAATTCCTTTTGAAAAACGGGAACGACCGGAATATCGGCCCGGATCGTCTCGTGGAGGAAATCGACGGCCTTCCGGTGGATCGGTACGGCCAACGTTTTCCTGTTTTTCATGGCAAGTTCGTACCACGCCGGAATATCCGTCATTTCCGGATATCGATCTGTCGTTTTCATTCGCACACCTCCGAGAACATTTACAACCTGCTTCTGCCCTGTACGCTACACGCAAACAAGCGAAAAGGCAAGGCGACGAGCAGTGCCTGAAAATCGCAAGAGAAACTAGTTTGCTTCGAGCGATTTCGCACATTCCTCCAAATGCGTGCCGACAAGAATGGCATCGGCTCCACCTTTGATATCTGCAATCGTTTGTATATTGCTCGCCTGGCAGAGCCAGCCGTTCCAGACCTTCCTCGCTTCCTCAAATGTTTCTTTTTTCAAACTGCCATCTTTCAGATCGCGGCTGTTCCAGACGACTTTTGATTCTCCAGGAATATTTTTTAATTCTGCAAGCCTGAGCGGTTCGATCAGGCATTTGTCGATATGGATTTTCGGAATTCTGCCGACAACGAGCACATAATCTGCACCCGCATCGATCGCTTTTTGTATTTCTGTATCCGTCGCGTGGATGCCTTTTGCAAGGATCGGTTTTTTCGTCATCACTCGCGCCTTTTTCACAAGCTCAAATGAACCGCCCCAACGCGGATCCGTATGAATGGAAATGATATCGCCGATCTTTTCCGCAATGGTGAAAAGTTCGTCCCAGGATTTTTCCGCCGAGAAACCGAACGGCGATTTCGTCTTCACTTCGGCGATGATGAGCTGCTTCTTCATGGAAAAATCATACCATGAAAATAAAACCGCTCGGCCGAAAGGTCGAGCGGTATGTCGTGTTCCTGTGCAAAATTATTTCTTCGAGAAGAGCTCGCTTTTGGGGAATCGCACTTTCGGCCGTTTCGCCGCTTCGTCGTCCGCGGCGCGATAGCCGACGGCAAGCGCCGCCTGGACATGCAGGTTCTCCGGCAGGCCGAGGATTTTCTCGAATGCCTTCGCGTCGAAACCTTCCATCGGGCAGGCATCGAGACTCATCTCCGCCGCCGCGGCAAGGCCGAAACCGAGGGCGATGTATGCTTGCTTGGCCGCCCAGGCCGTCGCCTGTTCCGTATTCGCGCGAGAGGCCGGACCTTTCATCATGTCCTCGTACGGTTTCAGCGCTTTCCGTTTTTCCGGATCCTTGTCCGACACGATGTCGAGAAATTCGTCGATGCGCTGCACGAGATCCGAACGAACCGCGATAATGAAGAGAAGCGGCGCGTCGGTGAACTGGGGCTGGTTCCATGCGTTCTTTTTCAATTCCTCGCGGAGATCTTTCGACTCAACCTCGAACACATGGAACGGCTGGTAGCCGAAGGAAGTCGGCGCCATGCGGATCGCTTCCATGACCGCGAGACGGTCCTGTTCCGCGACCGGCTTTTTCGGATCGAACTTCTTGGTGGCATACCGCCAGGCGAGATTTTTCACAAATGACATAAATATGCGTTTATGATTGATAATGCTCGCATCATGATAGCCCTGCTGCTTTACAAAGTAAAGTACTTTCCAAAGCAGGGCACACGTGCTACCATTTGTCCATGACTCCTCGAGGAAAGAAACTTCCGTCCGGCGCTTGCCCGATCAAAAAGACCGCCGAGCTCCTCTCCGACACGTGGACGATCCTCATCGTCCGCGACCTGCTTTCCGGCGGCAAGCGCTTTTCGGAGCTCGAGCGCCATCTCGAAACGATCAGCACCCGCACGCTCGCCGTCAAGCTCGAACGGCTTATCCGCGAAAAACTCGCTAAAAAATCCGGCGTCGCCTATGCGCTCACCGCAAAAGGCCGGCATCTCGGCGCCATCTTCGACGCAATGAGCAAATACGGGAAAAAATATCTCTAGTGGGTGCCGTGATAGAGGATGTTAGGACTATTTTTGAAAAGAGAAACGATGCGAGTATTTATATTCCAAGTTTTTACCATACCCTGTGATTCACTATATCTTTTGTCTTTCCCACCGTGCTTGAGCAAGTTTTTCAGCATTTATTTTTGTTCTCTCCCAATCGGTTGGTATTATGCTAATCACCTTTTTATTTGGAATATCAACATTAAAAACCATATCCTTTAATTTCCAATTTCTGTGTAAACCAATGCTTTCATATTTTTGTTGTAAATCTGACATTATAGATTCGGCTTGTGCAATTAAATCTTGTTTCTCTGCTTCCGTGAGATTAGAATTATGAATAGGTTTCATTCCTTCATCAGTCCAACGAATACCATCTATCTTTTTCATAACAATGAGATGTTCGTTGTTGTGAGTTATCTTTGCAATTGGTATAGGGGCTGGTAAGCCAAATTCTTTAGCAATCTCCATAATTGAATACTCATAAAACGGGTCTCCTGATTCTCCAACCTTTCCTTTAGCAAGATTTACTTTTTTCCCCACCGTATATAATTCTTCATTTTTTTGATTTTTCCAAACCGGCAAATCTTTTACAGCGGTTGGGTCTTCTTTTATTTTATTTTCCGAATTATAGAGTATTTCTCCAGACTTTATATTACTTCCATATTTCTCAAAATACTGTAATGGATTGGTAACAAACTCTTCGGGAATAAAGTCCTGAAAATCATTTTCTATACTGATTTCTGGTTGAGGTGGAATTTCAAAATTCATACTAAAAGTATACTCGGGTAGAACCGAAAAATCAAAGTGGAATATAGCTAAATTTCCAAAAACTAACGCTGGGTGACTATCGGGAGTTGAACCCGAACTAAAAGCTCCACAGGCTTCTGTGCTACCGCTACACCATAGTCACCATGTTATAGAACACGCACATGAACGCCTTTTTATAACAGATTTTCGCGGGAAAATCTACCTAATACGTCGGCGGGGTTTCCGGAGTGCCTGCGATGTGCGCGGCATGGCGGGCGAGCGCGTAGAGGAGCGAGGAAAGCCGGTTGAGGAAGCGGAGCGTTTCCGGTTTTGCCGCGACGATCTTTTCATCATGCACGGCGACGATGCGGCGCTCGGCGCGGCGGACGAGCGTGCGGGCGAAATCGAAATGGGCGGAAATCTCGTCCGCGCCGGGAATGAAAAAGCTCTTGATCGGCGGCAATGTCTTTTCGATCGCGTCAATGATGCCTTCCAAAAACTCCGTTTCCCCGTCCGGAAGCGCCTTGTCCGCGCCGGCGATCTCCGCCTGGACGATGAAGAGGTCGTTCTGGACGCGATGCAGGATGGCGGGAACGGTTTCGCCGCGGATTTTTTCCGTATTGCCGACGCACATCTTTTTCAGCACGCCGAGATACGAATTCGCCTCGTCGAGCGAGCCGAGCGCTTCGGCCGCAGGAGAGCTTTTTGAGATCCGTTCTTTGGCGCCGAAGGTTTTCGTCGTGCCGTTGTCGCCTTTTCTCGTGTACAACATGGCAAAAAATCACCGCAACCCGTGATCGTTGAAGCAACGGTGATATTTCTTGTCCGAATAGCTGATATGGTCTCTCAGCCAGTTGCCCATGAATTCGGCGAGGTCCTTGGCGACTTTCGCGTCGCCGGCGTCATGCCTGCTTTTCATTTTTCCGACCGTCTCCTCGTAGTGCCGGTGCTCTTTCTTGTGGTTGTCGGCGTCTTCATACTTGAACAGGTCGAAATACTTCTCCTCGGTGGCGAAATGGTATTCGGCGTACGCAAACAGCTGGCGAAAGATGTCCGGCAGCATGGCGACGGCCTCAGGCGTACCCGCCGACGCACCGACCTGATTGATGAGATCGAAAAAGCGCTTGTGCTGGTCGTCGATCTCCTTGACCCCGACGCTGTAGATATTGCTCCAGACGATCATGACGATCCGATTATATCACGCACCCTGCAAAAAAACCGACGGATGCGCCGGCCCGAGCGTCCAGAAGGAAACGGCGAGCAGCACATAGAAGGCAAAATGGATCATGTAGCTCCAGACAAAACCTCGGCGCGATCTGGTGATGCAATACGAGAAGATGACGCCGGCGAAAAACGAGACCGCGAAGAGGATCTTGCCGGACGATGTCGGCACGAAGAGGATCGGCACGTGGATGAGCATGGTGTAGACGCCGAAGAGAAGCATGTCCGCGATCCGCGATACGTTATTGTCGAAAAGATAGTAGATCGAGATCATGAAGAAGCACTGCTGGAACATGATCTCGAAGGATTTCGTGATGAGGAATCGGTAATCGAGCTTGAGCGCGTCCGGAATCCGGTCGCGCAGGAAAAAGAGCGGCGAATGCCCGGCGTACGCCGCAGTCACATAATAGACGACCGATACGAACACGGCGAAGAGCGTCATGGCAAGCAGGTCGGACGGCTCGAACCGGTCGACGTACGCGCCGATCTCGTCCTTGAACGCGTTCGTCATGTAGACGATGACGAGGAGAAAATAGAGGCTCGTGATGACGTAATTGTGGACGTAGTCGATGCCATGCGGCTCGAGATACAGGATGAGAAATCCCCAGACGGAAAACCAGAGGACTGACAGGCCGAGGACTTTTTTGACGGAACTTTTCATGCTGTGCACGGGAGAGGACTCGAACCTCCAAAGCCTTGCGGCCGCTACCACCTCAAGGTAGTGCGTCTACCAATTTCGCCACCCGTGCAATACGGCGCATCATATACTGAAAAACGCCTTTTTTCAAGCAAAAGCCGCGCCCTCCGGGCGCGGCTCTTTTTGTTTTGATTTTTATTTCCCTTCTACCTTCGCTTCCTTTTTCTCCTCTTTCTTCTTCGTGTCGGTATTGCCTTCCTGGCGCGCCCGGAGGAGTTCGCTCTTCAGGTGCTTGCGGAGCTCTTTCGTCGCCTTCTCGCGGACATAGTAGAGCTTGGCGCGACGAACTTTGGCGCGCTTCACCACTTCGATCGAATCGATGGCCGGCGAGTAGAGCGGAAAGATGCGCTCGACGCCGATCTGATCGACGACGCGGCGGACCGTGAAGGTCGCGCCGGCCTCGGTGCCGTGCTTGCGCGCGAGCACCATGCCTTCAAAGGCCTGGAGGCGGGTCTTGTCGCCTTCTTTGATCTTCTGCCAGACGCGGACGGTGTCGCCCGGTTTCAGGTCCATGGTTTTCCGCTCCTCGATGTTGACCGGTGAAATTTTCATATAGCCGTTGCAATCTAGCACATCTTTCCGCGGTTCGCAATATGCGCCGCGGCTATTTCTTCGTCATCTTTTTCACCGCCGCTTCAAAATCTTTCGGATACGGCGCGACGATTTTGAGAAGCGTGCCGGACGGCAGCATAATCTCGAGCTCGCGCGCGTGGAGCGCGAGGCGCTTGAAACCGAGCTGGTTCCTCTGCTCGAGGAAAAACCGCGGCGCGTAGAGCGGATCCTTCAGCACCGCGTGGTTCCGCGCCGTGAAATGCACGCGGATCTGGTGCGTGCGGCCGGTCTTCGGCATGACCTCGAGGAACGTGACGCCGTCTTTGCGCGCGAGCGTTTTGAAATACGTCACCGCCTCGCGCATCTCGCCGCGCGCGCCGCGCTGGGCCGACCATTTGCGCACGTCGTTCGGGCTCCGGCCGATCGCACGGTCGATCATGCCGCGGTCGTCCTTGACGGAACCGTAGACGAAGGCGTGATAGATCTTGTGGACTTTCCGATTCTGGAATTGCTCTTTGAGAAATGCATACGCCTTCTTGTTCTTCGCGATGATGAGACAGCCGGTCGTATCGCGATCGATGCGATGCACGATGCCGGGACGCAAGATCTTCGCGCCGCTCTCAAGCGCCATCGGCTCGCCGACATTTTTCGCCGACGGATATTTCTGCAAGATCCAATCGACGAGCGTTTTCTCCTTTGACTTGCCGTCCGGATGAACGTTCAGACCCGTCGGCTTGTTCACGACGACGACGTCCTTGTCTTCGAATATGATGGGAATTTTCATGTTTGATTTTTGTGTGGGCGATGCAGGATTCGAACCTGCGACATCTTCAGTGTAAATGAAGCGCTCTACCAACTGAGCTAATCGCCCGAAACATTTTATCTCAATCTGGGAGCTCGCGTACTAAACCAAAACAGCGAATCGCGTCCTAGTGCCTCCGGTAGGAATCGAACCTACATCAAGGCCTTAGAAGAGCCCTGTTCTATCCATTGAACTACGAAGGCGTCGGCCAAACAATACCACGCCTAGAGCGACGGGTCAACGAGATGCGGCGGGGACGATTTGCCGATCGCCGCAGAACGCGCGGAAAAATCGGCGACGACGCCGTTGAGCGTGGAAACGTTCACCTTCGGCGCCGTCATGGTGCCGGCGACCGATACGTACATCTCGCCGCTCGCCGTCTCGAAATAGATGGCCGCGTCGTATGCAAGCACGATGACCGAGAAAACGGCAAGCGCGGCGAGCATGATCTTCCAATCGCGCGCCGGTCGGATGGCATGCCTGCCGCCGAGCAGATTTTTCCCGAACGATCCGGCGGTGCCGTTTTTTTTCACATCGGTTGTCATGGTTTTCAGTTATCTTTTAACTTGAGCACGGTGAATTCGACGTCGAGCGACCACTGCGGCACCTGCCTGCCGCGCACGGTATAGCTCGAAAACTGCCGCATGCTTGCCGACCGGATGTCGATCTTGAGCGGATACGTCTCGAGAAGCGTCAGGAAATATTCGATGTTGTTCCAGGCGCCGGTGGCGCTCGCCTTCACGTCGACCAGTTCCATGCCGGCCGGCGCGCCCCCGGCCGTAACGCCGATCGAACCGACATCGGCCTTCACGCCGCTCGTCGCGATGATGCTGTCGAGCGTCGTGATGAAATCGACGATGCCGTTCTGCGGCACTATGTATGCGGCAAGGGCCGCGGCGTTCGAAGCGCTGTCGGCAAGGCTCGTCTGCATGGCGGAAAGAGCGCGGGTTTTGCCGATGACGAGCGCGATCTCCGCCTTTCTGCTGACCACGCTGGAAACTTTCCCGAGGAACATGCCACGAAGCGCGATGAATGCGCCGGCGGCAAGCGCGGCAAGCGCGAGCATGATCACAAATCCGGCAATGGTTCGTTTCGTCGGCAGCATATCAGTTCACTTGGCGGTTTAACGTGATGGTAAAGGGCTCGTTCGCCTCGGTGATCAGGCTTGCGATCGGCAGATTGACGTTCGTGAAGCCGCTCGTCGCCTTGAGCGCCGTGGCGAACGCCGTAAGGCTGTCGCGATTTCCCGCGGTGCCGGACAGGGAAACGTCTTCCGACCGGCCGGATGCGTCCGGCACGATTGATATGCTCGAAATGGCGATGTCTTTGTTCTGTGCGGAGACGATGCTCGCGATGATATCGGTCGTCACGGTCGGCGGAACGGCGTACGACAGCGCTTTCGCCTGCCCGTTGACCGCGGTAATTGCCGATGCGGCCTTGTCATACGCGGCAATACTGTCTCCGCCGGCGGTCTCAGCCTGGCTCGCAACCGTCCGGTAAGCGTAATCGGCGAAGAAATAAGACGGCAGGAAAAAAGCAATGAGCACGATCGCGGTGGCGAAAACGCCGCCGAGAAAAACCGTGCCCGTGCGCAAAAGATATTCGAAACCGAGCGCCCGGCGTTCTTTCGACAGAAGAAACCGCGGTTCGGCTCCGGGAAGGGCGAGACCGACCGCGGCGGCAAACCGGAGCGAATCGGCGAATGCGAGGCGCGGTACGGCGACATTGACGTCGAACGCATTCTTCCAAACGTTGGCTTGGATCGCCGGGGCGCCGGCGGCGCGGCCGATCGCGGCGGCAAGATGCGGAATGTTCGCTCCTGCGCCGGAAAGAACGACTGCATCGAATGCCGCCGGCAATGCGACATTTCCGCCGTCTTTCGACGAAAGGTAACCGGAGAATTTGCCGATCTCGCCGGAGAGAAGCGCCGGCTCGGCTTCGGCCGCCTGCCGCGTCACGTCGGCGATCGAGCTGAAACGGGCGATACCGTCCGCGACAAGAACGAGGAGCGTGCGGTCCTCGCCGATATCGACGAGCAGGAGGGCCCGCCGGTCGCCGGTCGGCACGACCGCGCGGGCGATCATGGACGATTCAAGCTCGAGACCGGCAAGCGGAAATCCGGCCTTCTCGCATGCGTCGGCAAAGGCCGCAACGGTGCGCTTCGGCATGACCGATACGCTCGCCGCGAGCGATGCGTCGGTTTTTTTGATCACGTCATATTCGAAGGCAACTTCTTTTTCCGCGAGCGGCACGTTCTCTTCGATCTTGAAGCTGACCGATTCGGCGACATTGGTTCCTTTGACGACGGGAATGTCGGTATCGAACAGGTATGTCTTCTCCTCGGGCACGGCAATTCGGACAAAGCTCTCGCCGATATGCTTGCGGACCTCCCCGAGAGCTTTCACGACCATGTCCGGATCGGCAATGTCGCCGTCCTTCATGGCGCTCGTCGGCAGGGCGATCTCGCCGAACCGATCGAGCCGGATGCCGCCGCCGGATTCGGCGAACGAGACGTACCTGATGGACCGGCCGCCTATGATGACGCCCGCCGAAGCAAGCGAAAGATAACGGGGAACGCGGAAGAGGCCTTTGGAAAAATGGATCTTCATGGGCTTCGCCCGAAATTATAGCACGGATGCGCGGTTTGCCTATTTCCCTTTCCGCCGGGCACCGGCCATTTCAAGGACGATCGGTATGAAGGAGACGGCGATGATGACGAGGACGATCGGCAGCAGGTAGCCGTCGATGCCCGGGATCGCCTTGCCGAGGAAAAATCCGGCCAAAAGGACGCCGACCGACCAGGCAAAACCGCCGGCAACGTTGTACGAAAGGAATGCGCGGTACGACATGCCGCCGACGCCGGCGAGGATCGGCGCGAACGTGCGCACGATCGGCACGAAGCGCGCGAGAAAGATCGTCTTGTTGCCGTATTTCGCGTAGAAATCCTTCGTCCGATCGATGTATCTCTTGTTGAAAAAGAAAGAATTTTCCTTATGAAAAATCTTCGGCCCGACTTCCCTGCCGAACCAGTAGCCGACCGAATCGCCGATGACCGCGCACAAAAACGACCCGATGACGATGACCGTGATGTTCAAAATCCCCTGCGACGCGAGAAATCCCGCGGTGAAGAGGAGCGAATCGCCGGGAAAAAAGAAACCGAAGAAAAGACCGCTCTCCGCGAAGACGGCGAAAAAGAGTCCGGCGACGCCGAGCGTCTTGATGAGCGTGACCGGTTCGAGGAGCGCGAGGAGTGAATGCATATCAGCCGAGTTTTGTGCCGGGCGCAACATCCGGCATTTCGACGAGCGCGAGCGCTTCGTCCGCATGCGCGGCAAGGATCATGCCGTTCGATTCGAGACCCATCATGGTGCGCGGCTCGAGGTTCGTCACGAAGACGACGTGCTTGCCGACAAGCGCGTTCGCATCGGGGAAAAATTTCGCGATGCCGGACAGGATCTGCCGCGGCGAGCGTTCCGCAAAATCGACCGAAAGCTTCACGAGCTTATCCGATCCGGCGATCGGCTCCGCCGAAAGGATCCTGCCGACCTTCATTTCCACTTTGGCAAAATCGTCGATCGAGATTTTGCCTCTGCCGTTCGCCGCTTCGTCCTTCTTCTTCTTTTCCTGCCGGGATTTTTCCTTGTCGAGAAACGTCTGCAGGACGATCGCCGCGGCGGACGCGTCGAGCATGCCGGTTTTGCCGAACGTCTTCTCCACCTGCATGGATGACATGAATTCCGGTTCGAGGAAGATCGGCAGGGTGATGGCGTTCCCAAGTTCCCGCTTGAACGAAATGATGGCAGGACTTATCTTGTTGTCCGCGCCTTGATAATCCTTCGATTCGCCGACGACGATCACCTCCGTCTTCTCCGCCGCGGCGAGATCCGAGATCTTTTTCACGAGATCCGGGCCGTTTTCAATGACGGTCTTCGGGAATGCGACCGTGCCGTTCGCATCCGTTGCCGCGATGCCGACCCGCTTTTCGCCGTAATCGATGCCGAGATATTTCATGCGGCGTATCATAGCATACTTTCCGTCCGTGCTTTTCAAATGGACCGTTTGGAGGTAGAATATTCCGTATTATGACAAACACTGACATTGCCGCGTATGTCACCGGGCATCCGTGGCTCATCATTATCGGGGTGTGGGAAGCGGTCTGGAAGCTCATCGCGCTCTGGCAAGCGGCGCGCCGGAACCATCTGACCATGTTCATCATCATGGCGATCCTCAATACCGCCGGCATCCTGCCGATCGTCTACCTCCTCTGGCTGCATTTCAAGAACAAGAAACAACAGGCCCAATAAAAAACAGCCGCGCGAGGCGGATCATTTTTGCGAGGCGGGGCAAGGTCTGGTCAGCAAAAAATGATTCGCCGAGAAAGCGGCTGTTTTTTATTTTCGTATCCTGTTTCCAATGATCTTTACCCCTTCCTTTTTCAGGATCGCGCGTTTCATTTTTGCGCCGCGATTGTAGCCGCCGATGAATCCGTCGCTTCGCACCACGCGATGGCACGGGATCCGCGGATCGTGGTTCGTATGCAGAGCGTTCCCGACCGCCTGGCCCGCCTGCGGGTGTCCCGCGCGGCGCGCGACTTCCGCATAGGTCAGCACCTTCCCTTTCGGGATCTTTTTCACGACCGCGAAAACTTTTTCGACGAATGCGGACATATCACCTGTTCGATCGGCTGAGCACGAATTTCTGCGACGGGGAGAGCGGCTTGTCCGTCCGGTGCATGCAACCCGGCCAGCAGCACGGCCGGCGCATGCCGTCTTTCAATTCGGAAACGACCCGTGCGACATGCTCCTTCCTCGTCTCCGGCGTTTTGACGGAAATCGTCCAACAGATCCATTCGTTCTTCGCAAGCGGCGTGATGTCCCGCCACATGGCGCTCGCCGCACGATCGGCGGCGAGCGCTTTTCGCAGATCCGCCGGCATCGCATGCATGAACGGTTTTTTGGTTCTTCCGGCGGGCATGTTCCTTTTTACCTGAACGCGAACGCCAAAAGGACGATCGTCAAGGCGTTCAGCGCGACCAGCACGAAGGCCATCTGCGCTTTCGTCGCGAGCGGATGGTTCAAAATATAGACCGTATAGATGATCGCCACAATCGCCGCACCGAGAAAATTTCCTTTGATCATATGCAAAAGACAATGAGACTGATAATGCCTGTATTATAGCAGAAGATTTTGCGGAGAGGGCGAGATTCGAACTCGCGAGGCCCTTGCGGACCCTCCGGTTTTCAAGACCGGTGCATTCAACCGCTCTGCCACCTCTCCGTGCGCACACTGTATATCACTTCGCCCCGGCAAGCAAATATGCATTTGACACGGCTGATAAATCCGCTATATTCCGGCAAGAAGCAGGTCCATTCCAGGAGGTGAGAACGTGGAAATACTTCCCCCAAGAACAGAGATCATATCCGTGAGCGGTCAGGCCGGGAGCGGCAAAAGCACGCTCGCGAAATCGATCTCGACGCGTATGCGCTTCACGCATTACTCGTCCGGCGATTATGTGCGCGAGCGGGCCGTGCAAGCCGGGTATCCGTCAGTGACCGATTTCCTGGACCACTGCCGCAGCACCGGTTATCCGATCGACAAAGAAACGGATGACTGGGTCGTGGCAAAGGGAAGCGAGCGTTTCATTGTCATCGACTCGCGCCTTGCGTTCCATTTCATCCGCAATTCGTTCAAGGTGCTTCTGACGCTCGATCCGCGCGTTGCGGCGGAACGGTCGTTCAGGGATGCGAACAGATTGCGCCGGGAAAGCGAGCGGAACAAGACGCTTGAAGAAGCGGTTGCCGACATCAAACGACGGCAGGCCAATGACGTCGAAGCGTACTGGAAACTGTACGGCATCGATGATTACATGGACTCTCGGCATTACAATCTGGTCATCGACACCGGCTCACCGACCTATGACGGCAGACCGGAAGCGGTGCTTGATCGTGTCCTTGCCGCATATCGGGAATGGTGGAGCTGAGAAAAAAGATGAGCCGGTGCAGTCCCATGCACCGGCTTTTTTCTTTCCTAACAGATATCGACGATCCGCAATCGGATCTCTTCCCTGCCGAGAAAATGGCTCTTTTCGACATTGGCAAGCAAGGTGACCTTTTCTCCCGGCCCGAGCTTCGCGGAAAAATCTTCCGGCTTCTTGAAGAACGCGATGGCGGAAATTTTCCGGCCGTTCGACTGCGCAAAATCGAGCCTGAGATGGTCTTTCTTCTTGCCGAAGATTGAAACGGCGACGGGTGTGACGTTCTCGAACACGAACAGCGGCTTCGGATTCGCCATGCCGAACGGCGCAAGATCGGCGATCATGCCGGCAAGTTCGCGCGTGACTTCGTCGATGGAAAGCTTCGCATCGGCGAGGGTCTCTTTTTCTTCCACGTTCGCGCCCAGTTTTTCATGGGCCGCCTCGAGTCGGTCGGCAAGGTCGGCAACCGCGTCGAATTTCACCGAGAATCCGCCCGACGCCGCATGGCCGCCCGATTCCTCGAAACAGTCAGCGCATTCGCGCATGAGCGCGACCACGTCGGCGGCGCCGTTCGCCCGGCACGAACCCTTCAGATTCTTCCCTTCGCCGCGGCCCCAGAGGAAGATCGGCCCCGCATGGTCGTCGGCAAGCGACGACGCCGCGATGCCGAGAAGCGACGGCCTCCAATCCGGATTGCCGAGGGTGAGCACGCGGCGCTTTTTCTCCGGATCGACCTTCTGCCAGGCTTTTTTCATCTCTTTCACCATCGTCGCGACGAGGACTTTGCGCTCGTCGTTCACCTTGTTCAAATGTTCCGCGTACGCGGCGGCTTTCGCCGCATCTTTTTCGACAAGCATGAAAAACGCGTCCTCCGGATCGCCCATGCGGCTCGCCGCATTGATGCGCGGCGCGATCATGAAACCGATATCGTCTTCCGTGATGTGTTTCTGGTCGACGCGGATGACGGACAGGAGCCTCTGGAGTCCGGGCCGCGGCGACTTGCGAAGGACCGTGAGACCGTATCGCGCGAGGATCCGATTCTCGCCGGCGAGCGGAACCATGTCGGCGACCGCCGCGACCGCCACCATGTCGAGGAGCCATTTTTCCCAGCCCGCCGCGACGCCGAATTCTTTTCCGTGCGTCTTCAAAAACGCCTGGACAAGCTTGAACGATACGCCGGACGCCGAAAGCACCGATTCCGGATAGCCGCAATTTTCTTTTTTGTGGTTCAGCACGGCAAGCGCGTGCGGCAAAATTTCTTTTCCATTCTCGATGACCGGCTCATGATGGTCGATGACGATCAAATCGATGCCGTGATCCTTTATTTTCTCCGCTTCGGCGAGATTCGCCGTGCCGCAATCGACCGTGATAATGAGCTTCGCGCCGCCCGCCGCGAAAGCATCGATCGCCTCGACGTTCAGGCCGAATCCTTCGAGCACGCGGTGCGGAATGTAGTTTTCGAAATTTCCGTAGCCGATCTTCCTGAAAAAATCATGGAGTATCACTGCCCCCGGAATGCCGTCGGCATCGTAGTCGCTGTAAATGATTATCTTTTCGCTGTTTTGTACCGCATCAAAGATCCGTTTCACCGCCGCATCCATGCCGGCGAGCGAAAACGGATCGTGATTGTCTTCGAAAACCGGATGGAGGAATTTTTCCGCCGCTTCGGCGGTCGTGATGCCGCGGTGAAAGAGCAGCGAGCGGACGATCTCCGGATGCGCGGCAAGTTCGGCATGCGCCTTTTTCGGAATGTCCGGCCGGACGGAATACCGCTTCATTTTCCGAGCTCGTTTACGAGTTCGGCGAATTCGTTTGCTTTCAGGCTCTCGCGCCCGACAAGCAATCCGTCGACATTTCCCTGCTCGACGATGTCGCGCGCATTCTGTTTCGTCACCGAGCCGCCGTACAGGATCCTTATTTTTTCCGCCGCCGTCTTGCCGAAGATGTCGTTCGCCACCCGCCGGATGAAAATGGCGGTTTCATGCACGTCCGCGGACTGCATTGCGGATGATGCGCCGATCGCCCAGACCGGTTCGTACGCGACGACGAGCTTCGGCAGGAATTTTTTCGGCAAACCGCGGACCGCATGCTCGAGCTCGCGCTTGATGTCGGAAAAATAGCCGCCGTGCAGGTCGCGCTCCTTTTCGCCGATGCAGAGGATCGCCGTCACGCCCGCCTTGAGAACAGCGAAAAGCTTCTCTCGCACCGTCTCATCGGTCTCGCCCGCCGCGCGGCGTTCCGAATGGCCGACAATGACATATTTCGCACCGGCATGCTTCACCATTCCGACATCGACTTCGCCGGTATGCGCCGCGCCCTTGCCGGCGAAAGCGTCTTGTGCGCCGAGAAAAACATGCTTTGACCTGCCGATCGCCTTCGCGACAACACTCATATATATGAACGGCGGACATATGACAATGCGCGCACGGCCTTTCGCGCGGCGGACGATGCCCTGTGCGATTTGCGCGGCGGACGCCGCGTCTGCCGGATTCATCTTCCAATTCGCGACGACGAGTGTGTGCGCCATATTGCGCGATTATACCATTTCGCCGGAGTTTGCTATACTTGCCGCATGGAACGGAAGATGTCCTGGCACGCGCTTGAGTACAAGCAGAAAGAAAAGACCGCCGACTGGTATTGGGCGGTCGGCATCATCGCCCTCTGTCTCGTCGTCATCGCCATCATCTCGGGCGACGGGCTTTTCGCCGTCTTCATCATCCTTGCCGTCGCCATCCTCATCGCATTTTCCGTCCGCGAGCCGAAGCTCGTGCCGATCACGCTCGACGAACGCGGCGTCACGGTCGGCACAGACGCGTATCCCTTCGCCACACTCCATGAATTCTGGGTCGATATCAGCGAGCCCGAGAACGAAAAGATCCTCCTGCGGTCGAAAAAATCGTTCATTCCGCTCGTCGTCATCCCGATTACGGACCGCGATCATTTGGCGGTACGCGAATTTCTGCTCAAACATCTGCCGGAAAAAGAACTGCGCGAGCCGCTCGGCCGGAAAGTGATGGAAAAGCTGGGATTCTAGCTTTTTCCCGATTCTCGTGATACATTTGCCGCGTTCGCTTCCGCCCTCATCGTTCAATGGATAGGACGCAAGATTGCGGATCTTGCGATGTAGGTTCGATTCCTACTGAGGGCACAAAAAGAAAACGCGGATCATTCCGCGTTTTTCCTTTTCCATTTTTCTTTTTTTATTTCTTCCCCTTTACCGAGTTGACGAGCCGGGCGAGTTTTGACTTCGCGCGGGCGGCGGTGTTCTTTTTCCAGAATTTGACCTTGACCGCCTTGTCGATCGCCTGATAGGCCTGCGGGAGCGCCGCGGCGGCGTCTTTCGCCTTGCCTTCTTTGACGAGCTTTTTGATGAGACGGGTTTCGCGGTCGATCGCGGTCTCGCGTTTCGCGTTGAAAATGCCTTTGCGGCGCGCGACGCGGAGGGCTTTTTTCGCGGATGATGTGATTGGCATGTCGATACGCTAGCACAATCTTTTCTTTTTTACAACCGCGATTGACTTTTTCCGAATCGGTATTAGTCTTTCAAACAGAATGTATCGAAAGAAACCTGCGGAGGTGTTTTGTGAGCGAGCAACTGCTAAAACAAATAAGAAAGATATTGAATTCATCTTTCTGGTTGTCAAGTTTGACCGCCGATACCGCGTATCGACGCATTCATGATGATCACGATGGAACATGGAAAGGGCATCTATCCGTCTTGATCGATCATCATGGCGATGCATACATCAGCACAGAGGGGTTGCCTTTACGATTTCGGCCGCCTTTCTCCGGAGGAGGTGTAAGTCCGCGAGTGAGAACTGCTCTCGTTATTCTCGCGGAAGCGATACGGCTTGATAACGAAGAACGGCCGCTTGAACCGCCGAAAAAATTGTGAGGAATCGAACGCCTTTTCCTGGATGTGAAAAGGCGTTTTTTGTATGGAGATATGCTAAAATAAACTCATGATTGCGAAACTCGAGGGTATTGTGTGGGACGCCAACCCGAAATTCCTCACGGTCGGCGTCGGCGGCGTCGGTTTCAAAGTGTACGCGACGAATGAAACGAAATCCGTGGCACAAAAAGGCGCGAACATTTCGCTCTTCACACACCTCGCCGTGCGCGAAGACGCGCTCGACCTGTACGGTTTCCTTTCGGAAGAAGAGCTCGATCTCTTCGAGCTCCTCATCGGCGTCTCGGGCATCGGCCCGAAGACGGCACTCGGCGTCCTTTCCGCAAGCTCGCCTGTCGCCATCAGGACTGCGGTCGCAAGCGGCGAGACCGCGCATCTCACGAAAGTCTCCGGCATCGGCAAAAAGATCGCCGACAAGATCGTCCTCGAATTGAAAGACAAGATCGGCGCAAGCGGAAGCGGCGAAGCGCTTTCCGGCGACATCGACGCGATCGAGGCCTTGCAGTCGCTCGGTTATTCGCACGCCGACGCGCGCGACGCGCTTAAAAAAATATCGAAAGAAATCGCGAAAACCGGCGATCGCGTGAAAGCGGCGCTGAAAATTCTCGGAAAGTAAATCGGCGGACAAATCATTTTTGCTGACCAGACCTGGCCCCGCCCCGCAAAAATAACTTGTCCGCCGATTTTGATTGTTATCGGATCCAGGAAACGACGCACGTCTGCGGCGCCGTCGGCGTCACCGGATAATACGTGCCGTTCACTGCGGCGCAGGCTGCCTGGTTCGCGCCGACGATCTCGCACTCCGTGCCCGTCCATGTGCCGCCGACATTTCCGCAATTGCCGGCATTCGCCTGCGTCGGCTGCGCCATATATGCCGGATACGGAACCGGATAATTGGGCGCGGAATACGCCGATCCGTTCGGATTGTTTATCGGACGGCCGCTCTGATCGTAATAAATGATGCCGTTGCCGCTCGGCTGATAATTCGCGCCGGACGGCTCTGAAGAATAGTCCTGCGACAGCGACGGCAAATTGACCGTCTGGTCGCCCTGCTGATTCGCCGAATTCGTCGTGAAATTCCCCGCCTTGAACGCATTCCAGAACGCGACGAGAAACCCGAGGAGAATGATGATGCCGATGAAGCCGAGAAACGGATTGCCTCCCGAGCTTCCCTTGCTGTCTTTTTTGTCCGCCATGCTTCAATTATATACCTCCTGGTGTTTCGGGCAAAAGTGCGCGCTCCGGCCGCCGACGAGGATCCGTTTGATGATGCCGCCGTCGCGCTTCGGGCACGGCTTGCCCGTCTGCCGGTACGCCTTGTGGATATTCTGATAGCCGCCCTTTTTTCCGAGAGGATTGCGGTAATCCGACTGCGAATCGCCGCCGACGGCGAGCGACTCTCGCAAGATGACGCCGATGTTCTTGTACAGCTCGCGCAATTTCCTTTCGGGAATTTTCCCCGTGCGCGAGAGCGGATGAATGCCGCTCCGCCAGAGGATCTCGTCCGAATAAATGTTGCCGATGCCGGAAATGATTTCCTGGTCCATCAAGACGGTTTTCACCTTCCCGTGCGGTTTCCGCGCCAGGCATTTCTTGAACACGGCATAGGTGAAATGTTTCTCGAGAGGTTCGGGACCGAGCTTCGCGATATCGTCGGCGGCATCGAGCGTCTTCGTATCAAGGACGGCGACTTTCGCGAATTTGCGCATGTCCGAGAGGACGAGCGTCGTCCCGCCCGACAGTGAAAACGCGAGATGGATGAAACCGTTGAACGGATCGTCAAGCGCCGTGCCGTGCGGAGGAATCCATTTCCCGCCTTTGAAAATATATTTTCCGTACAAAAGATGTCCGGTCATCTTCATGTGGACGAGGATCGTCTTGTTTCCCGAAACGTCGATGAGAACGTTTTTCGCCCGTCGCCGCGCGCCGAGGATCCTTTTTCCGATGGTTTCCTTCTTGAAATATGAAAAATAATTCTTGTCCTTTATGTTCTGCTTGCCCGTATGGAATGCGGAACCGTAATCCGTCCAGACGTCGCGTATCGTCCGGCCGGTGACCGTTTTCTGCAAAATGCTGACCGTCGTCTGGACTTCTGGCAGTTCCGGCATGGTGAAATTCTAAGGAAAAACGGCCCGAAATGCAAAAGCTTCCCTTCCGCGGGCCGGTGGCGTATAATTGCGGCATGCTACTCAACGTCTTCCCCGGTCTTTTGACCTACGGCATCATCGCGCCGCTCATCCTGCGGATCGTCCTCGGTCTGATCGCCATCGACCTCGGCTTCCTCAAGCTCGGCAAGGAGCGCCGCGAATGGCGCGAGCTTTTCGATACGATCCATTTCCGTCCGTCGCACGTCTTCGTGAAACTTCTCGCCCTTATCGAGATCGTCGGCGGCATCATGCTCATTCTCGGCGCATACACGCAGATCGTGGCGATCGTCTTCGCCATCGCCTTCTTCTCGGAATCCGTCGTCGAGTACCGCGAGGAAAGCCTGGAGAAACGAAATTTCCCGTTCTACATGCTTCTGCTTGCCATCTCGCTTGCACTCGTCTTTCTCGGTGCCGGCGCGTTCGCGCTCGACTCGATGCTCTAAGCAACCATACAAAAGGGCGGCCGCGAAGCGGCCGCCCTTTTTCTTTTTCCTACATCTTCTTCATGTCGTTGCAGCACTTGCAGCCGCCCCTCATGAGCTTTTTCAAGCCCCAAAGGATGAGCAGGATCGGCCAGAGGATGTTGAACCAGTTGCCGAGCGCCACGCCGAGCGATTGGAGCAGGAAGAGCACGCCGACTGCGACGATCACGAGAGGAAAAATCTTGTGATGCGGGCAGGTGCACATCTTGCCTTCGCCGTTTTGCATTTCCATACGCTTGTAATATTGGATATATAAAGGATAAGAATATCGACCTGTCGCCATTATACCACGCAAAATAAAAGCCCGGGTATTCCACCCGGGCTTACCGCTATCGCTTCAGGACGCTTTTGTTTCCTGGCGTGCCTCCAACACGTGCTCGCGATAATTCGACGTCTCGCTCCAACGACCCTTTTCCCCTCTTTCTGGGTGCTGGGGCGAGATATAACAGACGCCGCCTCCTTTAGGAATTCTTCGATCCGGGTCCGGCAATTTCTTTCCGGGAATCTCCACATTCATATTTTCTGTCTCCCAAAATATGAGTTGAACCTTCGAAGACCTCCTTCCGGATACAATTATAAACCGCTTATTTCCGCCGTCAAACACTGCATAGGTCTATGCCGCCGACTTGCGCGCATATGACAGTTTCACCCCTTCCGAAACCTGCATCCAGAAAAACGCCCAGACCCAAATCACGGCGACCCAGAACAGCGGCGCGGCGGCCATGAACCAGCCGAAGAGCGCGCAGAGCGTGGCGAGAATCTGGGTGATCGTCGTCGCGAGAATGACGGGACGGCTCGGCAAGAAGCGCCACCACGGTTTTTCGGTATGCGCGACATAGATGAGCATGTGCCCGCCGATCGTGAGCTTCAGGAAGAAGAGCGTTTCGACGACCGGAAGCGGCAGATGGAACACGCTCGTGGCAAGAAAGAACATCAGGAGACTGTTGACGACGCCGATGAGACCGAAGAGACTGCTCAAGGTGAAACGACGAGCAACATTGATCGATGACGGGCTGTTCGCCGCGGCAACGCGATTGAACGCGAGCGAGATGATCGGCAAATCGTTGAGGAACGCGATCAGGATGAGCTCGACCGGGGTCAACGGGTACGCGCCGTAAATGACGCCGAGCACGGCGATCGTCACGATGAGGCGCAGGCTTTCCGAAATGCGATAGACCGAATAGCTGTAGAGACGGGCGAAGATCTTGCGCGCTTCGATGATGGCCGTCTCGATAACGGCAATGCCCGGAGTCAGAAGAACGATATCCGCCGCGCTTTTGAGCGCGTCGACAGCATTCGAGACGGCGATGCCGACGTCGGCGATCTTGATCGCCGGCAGATCGTTCACGCCGTCGCCCGTGACGGCGACTTCGAAGTCGCGCTTGGCGGCTTCGACGAGCTTCAATTTGTCTTCCGGCAGGATCTCGGCAAACACGTCCTTGTCGCCCCACCACGGCGCGCCGATGACGGACAGGTCCGCCGCATCGAGATCCTTTTTTGAAACGACGCCGTCCGGCAGGCCGAGCTTGTTCGCGATGCGTTCGCTCACCGCCACGCTGTCGCCCGTGAGTATCTTCACGCCGATGCCGTTTTCTTTCAAGAACTGAACAACATTCGGCGCGTCGTCGAAGAGCGAATCGGACAGGAGAATGAGCCCGAGGAATTGCATGCGCTCTTCTTTGTCGCCTGCTGCTTCCGCGACCGCCAGGCTCCGGTAGCCGTTTTTTGCGGATTCGTCCGCATCGTGCCGCACGTCCGCCGCGAACGGTGCGGCCGCACCAGAGAGGCCGAGAACCGTTTCGACCGCACCGACCGTCACGCACGAGCGCGCGCCGCGTTCATCGGTAAGAACCGCCGTACTGCGCTTGCGTTCCGAATCGCCGGGAATGATCCGGACAACGGACCTGTCGTTCCTGATGCCGAGTTCGTTGCACTTGCCGACGATCGCCTGGTTCAGCGGATTCTTCTCCTGGCTCGCCGTCGCGAGCGCAAGCCGCAAGAGATCCGCGTCGGAATGACGGTCATCATAGCGGATGATCTTCTCGACGGTGATCGCATTTTTTGTCAGCGTGCCGGTCTTGTCGGACAGGAGCAGGTTGACGTTCGCGAGGTTTTCAAGGGCGGACAGACGCCGGACGATCGTCTCGCGCTTCGACAGTTCGAGCACGCCGAAGCCGATGATAAGGCTCATGACGGTCGGCAGGCTGATGGGAATGCCGGCGATGACGAGTGCGAGATCGAGCGTCAGAACCTCGAGAAACGGCGCATGTTGTCCGATGAGAATGGCCGAAAGGATGATAACGGCAATAAGGCTGAGAACGGACAGGAATTTCGAGATGCGCAGGATGTCTTCCTCGAGCAAACTGCGGCGGCGGACGTTTTCGACGAGCGTCATGGTCTTGCCGAAATTCGTCCGGGCGCCCGTCGCGGTCACTCGGGCGACGGCGAAACCGGTCGTGATGAACGAACCGGAATACAGCGGGTCGCCGAGGTGTTTCTCTTTCGGCAAGCTCTCGCCGGTCAGCTGCGATTCGTTCGCCGTAACGTTTTCCCCTTCGACGATCGCCGCGTCCGCCGGCACGATCGCGCCGACATCGAGACGGATCGCGTCGTCCGGCACAAGATCGCCCGCCGGGATCCATGCCCACGCTCCGTCGCGGAGCGTCTTCACTTCGACGGAAAGCTTCTTTTCCAGTTTTTTCACTGCGTCGTCCGCCTTTCGTTCCTGCCAGAAGCTTACGAAAAAGTTGAGCAATGCGAGAACGAGAATGAAATAGAAATCAAAGACATTGCCGGCCGCAAGCGAGAGGAACGCCGCGGCAAAAAGCATGAGCGCGATCGGCGAAACGAGCCATGACAGGAACTTCAGGAGCGCGCTCCGCTTCTTCTCGGCGATTTCGTTTGGGCCGAATCGTTTGAGATTTTCTTTCGCTTGTGCCGCCGTCAAACCTTGCATGCATGCAGTATAGCAAACCGCCGTTCGGCACAAGGCACGCCAATCTGTGCGCCCAGTAGGAATCGGACCTACGACCGTCTCCTTAAAAGGGAGCTGCTCTACCAACTGAGCTATGGGCG
>JAGWZI010000023.1 GCA_018968925.1 Patescibacteria group bacterium
TTTTTGAAATAATCGCCGAGCGACCAGTTGCCGAGCATTTCGAAAAAGGTCAGGTGGCGGTTGTCGCCCACATCCTCGATATCGCCGGTGCGAATGCATTTCTGCACATCGACAAGACGCGTGCCTGCCGGATGTTTCGCGCCAAGCAGATACGGCACAAGAGGCTGCATGCCGGCGGTGATGAAGAGTGATGACGGGTCATTTTCGGGCACGAGGGACGCCGACGGGATCACGGCATGTCTCCGTTTTTCAAAGAATTTCAGGTACCTCTCGCGGATTTCGCTTGATAACATGGAGCGAAATATAACACAGAATTAGAGCTAAAAAAAGAGCTCAGCCTTTCCAATCCATCGTCTCAATTGAAATGGCAGAATTCAGATTCTTTTGATCAAACACCTTGATTCCCCGCCCAATTTTTTCTGGAAGCTTGTACTGGATAATTTTTCCTACCAAATTATTTTTGAGAACGAGATCATTGATCACTGGACCGCTTGAGACAAGCGCGTCAGGATCCGATGCAAAAGCATCTTGGACGGAATGCGCGATTGCATATCCGTTTTTTGGAACAAAATCCTGATCTCTGCTGATAACGATCTTGCGAATGGGTAATTTTTCAAACTCATCTATCGATTCTTTCTCGTACGCTTGCATGGCGTCATATGTTTTTCGGCCGAAAAGAATTGTCCGATACTTACCGCAGAGTTCTAAAAATTTCTGCCATAATGCATCAGGGATAAAATCCTCGTTGCCGTCAGGCCGAGCGACGAACCCATCCGCACTTACGACATTATAGAGCGTCAGCATGTATTACATGCCAAGCCTCTTCTCCACCACCTTCCAATCAATCGCTTTCAAAAAGCTTTCAATATAATCCGCTTTTTTGATGCCGTAGTCGGTCATGTAGGCATGCTCGAAAACATCCATGACAAGGAGCGACACCGCACCCGCGAGGTGTCCGACATCATGCTCGTTGATCCAGACATTGAACAGACGCTTCGCCTCAGGATCGAACGCAAGAATGACCCAGCCGATGCCGCGCATCGCGCCGGTCGCCTTGAAGTCGGCGAGCCAGCTTTCGAACGTCCCGAAGGAAGCGGTGAACGCTTTTTCGAACGCGCTGTCGCGCGTCGTCGTCTTGTTCGCGTCGTCTTTCGTCATATTGCCGAAATAAAGCTCGTGAAGGCGCATGCCGTTCCATTCCCAGCCGAAACGGCGCTTCAGTTCCGCGTATTCCGGCGTACCGGGCTTAGCCGTCTGCAAGGTTTCCGCAAGCGCGTTCACGTTCTTCACATAGCCGGCATAGAGCGTGAAATGGTTCTTCAAGAGCGTGTCACTGAAACCCGCAAGTCCCAGCAGTTGGTCGAACTTTTTCTCTTCGTAAGTCATACTGTTTGAAAAATGAAATTGGTAGAACTCTAGTATATCATTTGTCCAACCCTTTCAAAATCTCAAAATCCTTCTTCATTTCAGGAATTTTCTTGTTGTCATAAATGGCAACGGCAGGATGGTACAAAACCGCGATTTTGATCGGTCCATAGCTCGCCTCGGCGTCAAAAAGCTTTCCGTGCGCCTTGCTGATGGGCTGGAGCTCGGCATTCAGGTTGAATTTCCGCATAATATAGTCCATGGAATAGCGGCCAAGCGTGGCGATCACCTTTGGCTGGATGATATCGATCTGCCGATCCAAGAACGGTCCGTAGATCTTGATCTCCTCCGGAAGCGGATCGCGGTTCTGCTGCGGACGGTCCTTCACGATATTCGTGATATACACGTCCTTGCGCTCGATGCCGACATGCGCGAGCAGTTCATCGAGCACCTTTCCCGCCGCGCCGAAAAACGGCCTGCCGGACTGCGCTTCGTTCCTGCCCGGCGCTTCGCCGACGAACATGATCTTCGCATCGTGGCTTCCCTCGCCGATGACCGGAAAATATTTATTCTCGGTACGATAGGCGTACAAAGGAGATTCTTCGAGCGCCAACACTTCGTCTTTTATTTTTTTCAACTGTTCAGTTTTCGTCGGCATTGCCGCTATTGTATGCGATTGGAAAACAAAAGCAACGATTCTTGACTTTCATATAATTTCGGTTTATTATCTAGGCGGAAAAAAATACAAGGGGGACGATATGCGGATGCCGAAAGCAAGCACCTTGAGGATGATCGGTTCGGAAATTCTTCTGTGCGGAATCATGATTCGAATCATATATCGGGCGCCGAAAAGCCCGCAGAATATGTCCGGATGGACGGTTTATTTTGTCTACACGCTCATCATTCTCACGTGTCTCGGTATCATGAGCCGGCACTTGGTTGCCCGCTACCGGCAACAAGGATAGGCGATGTCTCGCAAAGCTCCGAAAAATTTCGGGGCTTTTTTATTTCACCGTTTCGAGATGCGCGTGCAGATCGTTCACTTCCGCCTGTATCGAGCGGATTTTTTTGTCATCAAAATGCAGATCGTCGAGCACGTTCCGGTCGAGCAAGGCCTTTGACAGGACGATCCCCTTCGCGAGCAGCAGGCTTTTTTCCGCCATCGTGAGCGTCGTGAGCGCGGTGAGCGGCATGAGTTCGTACCGGCTGATGATATGGTGCAGGTTGTTGTCGCGCGGATAATTCCAGCCGAGGAGCGTGAGCTGTGGCTGGCAGGCGCCGTATTGGATGGCGGTCGAGGAGAATTTCGTGTTCGTGACGATCCAGCCTTGCGAGAGCATGCGCGCCTTGCCGCCGAAACCGTATGCCACGCCAAAGATATCGTCATAACGCGCCTTCACGTAGAGCACGACCTTCAGGTCCGACTTGAGCTCGAAATCGGTGTGGAATTTCGCCTCGACCATGAGAAGCTCGCCGCCTTTCCACGCGACGACGTCCGTCTCGTGCTCGACGCATTTGCCTTTCACGATCTGGTCGACGAGCGTTTCATAGTCTTGCGCTCTGAAGATCTCGGCGACGAATTTCTCGAACGGGAAGCCGGTCGGCCCGAGCGCGGCCACGGCTTTTTTCAGCGAATAGCGGATGGCGATCGGCCGGTGGCGTTTGCGCAGGATGGCATAGGCGAGGCGGTAGATCTCGTGCGTCGTCATGCCGTCGTGCGCTTCGCGGACGACTTCGTCCACGACCTCGCGGACGACATCATCGGCCGTGCCGACGCTCTTGAGCGACGCTTCGAGCTTGCGGGCGTCGAACGGCTGGTGCTCCCCGTTCTGCTTCACGACGGTGAATGGTTTCATGCGCCCTATGGTATCACGGGAGCGGAAAAACAAAAAAGCGGATGCCCATTTTTATGGACATCCGCTTGCGATGCGGCTGAAAATCCGGAAAACGATGTGAGCGAACGCCCATGTCTCTTCGTGCTTCTCGTAAAAGCGCACGAGCTTGGCGCAGTTCTCGACCTTGCCGAGTTCAAGGCATTTTTCGAGACTGCGGAATTCCTCGACCGTGTAATGCACTCCGTCTTTCTGCCGACGGAGCAACAAACAGCAATCGAGAACGCTGAACGCGGTCAAAATGTCGGCGTTCGCCATCGCTTCCTGCAACAGATCGAGCTCTTCTTTTGAAATGAAATCCCCGATCGGTTCGAGCGGAGGCGGACACGGTTTTCCCGCCCCGACGATCAATATGACCTCTTTCGCCTGCTTCGAATCGAACAGCCCGATCGTTTCTTCGAGCGCCGTCCAATGCCGCGCTGACAGACAAAGCATGGTGCATCGCCCCCTTTCGTCTCAAACTTCTTCTGTTGAAATATTACCTTAAAAAATAACATCCGTCAATCGGGGTGTTCGGCTGAAACGGAAAAAGAAAAAACCGGCATCCGCGCGTAAAACGGACACCGGTTCGTCTGACCTCACACTCATTTTTTTTCAAGCGGCGCAGCTCGCTCGGCGTATCTCTTCTCGAGCAATTTGCCGAGAATGTACCGGAGCACCTCCTTGTGCCCAGCATAGCGTTGGACAAGGGTCGTGCACTGGGCCACGTTCGCGAGCTCAACGGCGCGCTTGATGACGCCGAATTCCTCCGCGCTGTCGAGATTCACCGAGAACTGATCGAGCACGTTCTTCATGAACGCGTCGAACGTCGTGTGTTCCCGAGTCAGATCTTCGATGGTCGCGGCAAGCGGGCGGAAAGCATAGACCTTTTTCGCGTCGCGTTCCCGCACCGTATCGCGAATCGCTTCCTCATAGCTTGATCCTACGAGACCCTTGAGCTCGTACGCCTGCAGTTCTTGCTCCTGCGAAAGGGTATCTGTTCCTTCCATGACTTCCTCCTTGAATTCGAAAATGGGAAATAACTCTGTTGTCAAATCTAGAATAAAAAGTGAATATTGTCAACTACAGAATAATTCCCCCTCCCAGACAGACTTCCCTGTCATACACGACCGCCGACTGGCCGGGTGTGATCGCTTTCTGCGGATTTTTGAAATGCAATTCGAACGCGTTGCCCGCTTTTTTGATCGCGCATGCCGCAAGCGGCGCGCGGTAGCGCAGGCGCGCGGAATATGTTTTCGAGAGATCCGGTTCACCCGCGATCCAGCTGACATTTTTCAATTTCACGATCTTGGATTCCTGCGCGGCGATCTTTTTCTGGTCTTGGGAAACCGTGATCGTGTTGTTTGCAATATTTTTTCCCACAATATAATACGGCGCGTCATCCGGCGATCTTTTCATGATGCGGAAACCGTGCCGCTGGCCGATCGTCAGGTAAAATGCTCCGTCATGCTCGCCGATGATTTCTCCTTCTTCATCCAACACATTCCCTTTTTTCTCTTTGATATAGTTTTTGAGGAAGTCTGTCATATCGATCTTGCCAATGAAACACAGACCTTGGCTATCCTTTTTCACCGCCGTACTCAAGCCGAATTTCTCCGCGAGTCTCCGCACTTTCGGCTTATCAATATCGCCGATCGGAAAAAGTGTTTTTGCCAACTGCTCCTGCGTCAGTGTCCAGAGAAAATACGTCTGGTCTTTGTTTTTGTCCTCACCCGCGAGGAGCTCTGTCTTACCTCTAGCATTTTTCACCCGCGCGTAGTGCCCGGTCGCCACAAAGTCCGCCCCATGATTCATTGCAAAATCAAAAAAACCGCCGAACTTGATATATTTGTTGCACATAACATCCGGGTTCGGCGTCCGCCCGGCCTTGTATTCGCCGATCATATAGTCCACGACCTCTTTTTTGTATTCTTTTTCGAGATTGAGCGTGAGAAACGGGATATCGAGCTTGGCGCACACGCGCATGGCATCGAGCCGATCTTGCCGCCAGGTGCATTCGAAAAATTCCGGCTGCCAGACCTTGATGAATACGCCGGTCACGTCGTAACCGGCCTTTTTCAAAAGCGCGGCTGAGACCGACGAATCCACGCCGCCCGACAAGCCCACGTATACCTTTTTTCCGCGCTGTGCTAGCATACGCGGTGTTATAGCATCATCACGCATATGGAAGCAATAGCATTGTCTCTCGCGACCTTTTTCTCGACCTTCTTCGGCGGACTGTTCGTCATGAAAAACCGGGAAAAGCTGCACCGCATCATGGGCTTTACGGCGGGCGTCCTGCTCGGCGTCGTGTTCTTCGATCTCATGCCGGAGATCATCGCGATGCTCAAAACGGGCAATTTCAACGTGACGCATGTCATGATCGCGATCATCGTCGGCTTTCTCTTCTTCCATATCATCGAGAAGTCGATCCTTCTGCACAATGCGCATGAAGAAGAATACGGCGCGCACCGACATCCGCACGTCGGCACGGCGAGCGCGATCGTCCTTGCCGGACATTCCTTCTTCGACGGCGTCGGCATCGGCCTCGCCTTCCAGGTATCGAGCACGGTTGGCGTCCTTGTCGCCGTCGCCGTCATCGCGCACGATTTCACGGACGGCATGAACACTGTCGGCCTCGTGCTCTTTCACAAAAACACGCTGCAAAAAGCGAAATGGTTCCTGCTCCTCGACGCGCTCACGCCGGTTATCGGCGCCGCGTCCACGCTTCTCTTTTCCCTGCCGGAACGGTTCCTTGTCCTCTACCTCGGCCTCTTCGCCGGATTCCTCTTATATATAGGAGCGTCGGATATCCTCCCCGAGGCGCACAGCGAGCATTCCTCCTGGAAAACGATCGGATTGACCGTGCTTGGAATTCTCTTCATCTTTCTCGTGACGAGGTTTGTGTAGTTTAGATCTTGAACTCAATCACGTCGCCGTCTTTGACCACATATTCCTTTCCTTCGGTACGGACGATGCCGCGCTCGCGGGCGGCGGCGTAGGAACCGGCGGCAAGAAGTTTATCCCATTCGATCACTTCGGCGCGGACAAATTTCTCCTTGAAATCGCCGTGGATCGCAGTGCCGGCTTCAGGCGCCGTCCAACCGCGTTTGATAGTCCACGCGCGAGTTTCATCTTCTCCCGTCGTGAAATACGTGATGAGTCCCAGGAGGTCATAGCCGGCTTTGATGAGATCGTTGATGCCGTCATCTTTGACGCCAAGGCCTTCGCGCATTTCCCTTTTATCATTCCCTTCCATGTCTTTCAACTCCTGCTCGATGCCGGCGTCCACGATGACGAACTTGGCATTGTTTTCTTTGAAAAATTGGAGAAGTTTCTTGTACCGTTCGTCGTTCAATTCATCCAAATTTTTCCCGCCGGCTTTTTTGTTCAATATATACAGTATCGGCTTCATGGTCAGCAAACAGAGTTTTTTCACCTCTACGATTTCTTTTTCATCGAGTGTTACCGTCTGTGCGAGCTTGCCCGCTTCGAGTGCGGTTTTTATCCTTTCCAGTCCGGCATTTTCCACGACTGCAACTTTGCCCCCCCGCTTGATTTCGCTTGCGAGGTTTTGAATGCGTTTTGTCACGGTCGCAAGGTCGGCCAGAATGAGTTCGAGATTGATCGTTTCGATATCGGAGATCGGCTCGACTTTGTTCGAAACATGGATGATATTGTCATCCTCAAAGATGCGCACGACCTCGGCAATGGCGTCCGTCTCGCGGATATTCGTCAAGAATTTGTTGCCCAAACCTTCGCCGGCGGAGGCGCCTTTGACGAGTCCAGCAATGTCCACAAACTCGATCGCCGCGGGCAACGTCTTTGCGGATTTTGAGAATGCGGAGAGTTTGGCGAGCCGTTCATCGGGCACCGCGACGACGCCGACCGACGGGTCGATCGTCGCAAACGGATAATTGGCAACGAGCACGGATTTCCGCGTGAGCGCGTTAAACAAAGTGGATTTGCCGACGTTTGGCAGACCGACGATGCCGATGGACAGTGACATGGATGAGAGACTAACAGAAAAAAGCGGAAATGCAAAAGCGC
>JAGWZI010000005.1 GCA_018968925.1 Patescibacteria group bacterium
AACGGAGAAGCTTCAATTACTGTTGAGACAGCTTTACTGTTAGAAAATGCTTTAGGTGGTTCCGCATCATTTTGGATTAATCTAGAGAAGAACCATCAGGAGACAAAAGCTCGAATCGAACGCCTTTCTTTTCTTAAAGAAGAATTACCGCTTCTACCAAAATTTCCATACCCTGAATTAGTGAAAAGAGGCTGTGTTGAGGCGGCAACAGATTTAAAGAAGAAGGTGGAAAATCTTTGGAAATTTTTTGGGGTTAATTCCTTGCAGAATGTTTGCAAAACGGAAGAAGTTGCATTTAGAGCAAGATCTGGCGATACAATAAAAAGCGAATCAATTGCAGCATGGCTGAGATGTGGAGAGCTTGATGCCAAAAAACAAACTCTTAGCAAGTTTTCAGAATTAAATCTAAAGAATTCATTATCTGAACTCAGGTCGCTTACTATCAAGCCGGCTAATGAATTTTCTGGGAAAGTGAGAGAAATTCTAAATAAGGCGGGGGTTGCGTTAGTTTATACCCAACACTTTTCCGGCACAGGCGTTAGTGGAGCAGTCCGATGGATTGGGGAGAATCCCGTTATGCAATTAAGCGTACTTGGTTCGTATGCCGATATGTTTTGGTTTAATCTTTTTCATGAGATTGGGCATCTTGTTTTGCATGGTAAAAAAGATAAGTTTATCGAATTTGATAAGCGTGATCTTTCTATTGTTCAAGAGAAAGAAAGAGAGGCCGATAAGTTTGCTACAGATCAACTTATTAATGCAAAAGATTATTTTGATTTTATTAACAAGGAAGAACTTTCCAAACAATCAATTCAAAATTTTGCGAAACAAATAGGTATTGATGCTGGTATCGTCGCGGGTAGATTATGCCACGATAAACAAATTGACTGGCGTTCAGTTTCTTCGTTGCGTCAAAGATTAAAAATTGTCAGAGATTAATTCAGAATAATAGCTTAAATTCCCAGCCCTTTCATATTCTTTCCCAAATGCTTTCTTGCCCGGTCGGTCGTCACGCGGCCGCGGGGAGTGCGTTCGATGAAGCCGAGCTGGAGGAGATACGGCTCGTAGACGTCCTCGATCGTCGCCTGTTCCTCGGAAAGCGCTGCGGCGAGCGTGTTGAGACCGACGGGGCCGCCCGCGAATTTGTCCTCGATGATGGAAAGCACGGCGCGGTCCTCGGGATTGAGGCCCGCTTCGTCGATATTGAGCATGCGGAGCGCTTCCTCGACGATCGGAGCGGTCAATTTCTCGTTTTTCACCTGGGCAAGGTCGCGGGCGCGCTTCAAGAGATAGTTTGCGGTGCGCGGCGTACTGCGGCTTCTCTTACCGATTTCCTTTTTCGCTGCCGGCTCGATCTCGACGCCGAGGATGTTCGCCGAGCGTTCGATGATCCTTTCGATCTCGTCGTCCGTGTAGAACTCAAGTTTGTACACGCCGCCCGAAAAGCGCGAGCGAAGCGGCGCGGAGAGCATGGCGATGCGCGTTGTCGCGGCGATGAGGGTGAAGGGCGGCAGATCGAGCTGGATCGTGCGCGCAGACGGCCCTTTGCCGATGATGATGTCGAGATGTCCCGATTCCATGGCGGGGTAGAGGACTTCCTCGATCGTCTTGTTGAGTCGGTGAATTTCGTCGATGAAGAGGATGTCGCCGGGCGAGAGGTTTGTCAGGATCGAAGCGAGGTCGCCGACTTTTTCGATCGCCGGACCGGAGGTCGATTTCATCTGGGCGCCGGTTTCGCGGGCGATGAGGTGGGCGAGCGTCGTCTTGCCGAGTCCGGGCGGACCGTAAAAGAGAAGATGCTCCGGCGGATGGCCGCGTTCGGCGGCGGCCTTCAGGAGGACTTTCAGGTTTTCCTTGATATTCTTCTGGCCGATATATTCGGTCCAAGAGGCGGGACGCAAGGTCTGGTCGAGGAAGGCGGCGTCGCCCGTTTTTTGGCTTCTCTCCTTGGTATTTTCGGAATCCTGGCTTTTTTGAGCGGTTTTCCTTGACATGAAAAGGTTTTATGCTACACTGTTCCCAGAGCCTTCTCGAGGGGCTTTTTTCTTCGCCCGCGGAACGAAATGCGGGCCGGTTCTGTTCTCGATATAAATCTCTAAACAATTACGCCCGCAAGGACGTACGAGTTTTTCTTCAAGGACGCGTTGGTTCATTCCTTCGGGAATGTTGCTGCCGTCATCCTCAAAGGCTAATTTAACTTTTCACCGCCAGGTTTAAAGTATTGTTTAGAGATTTCTGTTGGGAACAGCATCTCTTGTCTGCATGCTAGCTCGCTTTCGGATTTTTGCAAGTGCAGTTTTCGTTATGACACGTTTACAACCGCTCTTCAAGGTCGATGACCGATCCGAGCTCTTCGAGCGAGCTCACGCCGCGGAGGATTTTCAAGACGCCGTCCTGCCGCATGTCGAGGATGTTCTGCGATTTCGCGGCCTCTTTGATATCCCGGTCGCTCGCGTTTTCCATGATGACTTTTTCCATTGCTTTCGTGGAAAGGATCGCTTCGACGATGGCGGTGCGGCCTTTGTAGCCTGTGCCGTTGCACTTGTCGCAACCGACCGCGACCCAGACTTTTTCCGTCTGGACGCCGGCAAGATACGTCTTGTCGGTGATGCCGGCCAGCGTGTCGTCGATGATCTTTTTCTCCTTCGCATCGACGGCTTTTTCCTTTTTGCAATATTGGCAGAGCTTGCGGAGGAGGCGCTGGGCCATGGCGACGTTGAGCGCTGACGGGATCGTCTTCGGATTGACTTTGAGATCGACGAGACGGGGAAAGGCGCCCGCCGCGGAATTGGTATGGAGCGTTGAGAAGACGAGATGGCCCGTGAGCGCGGCCTGAATGGCGGTGCCCGCGGTCTCATCGTCGCGGATCTCGCCGACCATGATGACATCCGGATCCTGCCGCATGGCGGCGCGCAGACCGGCGAGGAAGGTGTAGCCTTTTTGCTCCTCGACCTGCGTCTGGACAATGCCCGCGAGATGGTATTCGACCGGATCCTCGATCGTGATGATCTTCACGTCCGGCGTGTAGATCTTCTTCATGAAGGCGTAGAGCGTCGTCGTCTTGCCGGACCCGGTGGGGCCCGTGATGAGCAGCATGCCGTTCGGCCGGCGGATTTCGTCCATGAGGATGTCGAGCGTGCGCGGCTCGATGCCGAGCTCTTCGAGCGGCACGGAAATCGCTTTCGGGTTGAGGACGCGCATGACGACCGATTCTCCGTAGGCGCCGGGCAGGACCGAAGTGCGGATCTCGATCTCGCTGCCTTTCACTTTGATCTCGAAACGGCCGTCCTGCGCCTCGTCCTTGACGTTGAGCTTCAGTCCCGAAAGGAGCTTGATGCGCGAAAGCAGGAGCGCGTAGGTCGGTGTGTCGAAGCGGAACGTGTCGAGGAGAACGCCGTCGATGCGCAGGCGCATGCGCACGTCGCGCTCTTCGGGTTCGATATGGATGTCGGACGCGCCGAGCGCCAAAGCGCCGGCCGTCATGATCTCCATGATCTTCGAGATGCGGTACGCCTGCTTGACGCCGAGCAGGTCGTTCATGAGCGTTGCGACATCCTTGATATGCGAGATCTTGTCCATCAGCAGAACGACCTGATCGCTCGAAATGTCGAACGTCCCGGCGACGGATTCCGCCGAATAGGAAAGATCCTTGTACCGTTCCCAGGCTTTCTCGAGGCTCCGTTTCGAAACGAGGAAGACGGACGGAATATATCCTTCGCCCGAGAGGCGGTCGATGATACCCGCGGTCTTGTCGTTGTTTGGCGACTGGATGGCGATATCGAGCTTTTTGCCGACCATGTCGAAGATGGCGATCGCCGCCGCGCGCGCTTCGGTTTCGTTCACGAGGCGCAGGGCGTCGGAATTGACGTGCACCGGGCCGAGATCGAGGTACGGGTATCCGTAGCGGCCGGAGAGGATTCGTACGACGTCCTCTTCCTCGTTCTTGCGGAGCTCTTCGAGCCGCTTCTCGTCTTTCGAGTCGTCAAAGGTGACCATACGGGAACATCATACCATGCCAGGGAAAAAAGCCATATTTCAAGCCCTGAAATCGCACCCGGCGGGAGACGGGGAAAAGTACTTGACTTTTTTATTGTTTAATATATAATATCGCAGTTCGTCAATTTTTCTGAAATTATGAAAAACATGAAAAATACAACCAAATATCTCGCGGTCGCAGGAATCATTTTTGCGGCGGTCTTTGCTGTTGCCATGCCGAATGCGGCATTTGCGCAGGATTATACCGGTACCGGCTATACGGATTATACTGGCACAGGTTACACTGACAATACAGGCTACACCAACTATACCGGAACTGGATATACCGATTATACTGGCACCGGATATACTGATTATACCGGTACGGGCTACACCGACTATACCGGTACCGGCTATACAAATACCACGGCCGGCGGTGTTTCCACTACCTATTATCCTTCCTATTCTTATGATGGCGGATATTATGGCGGCAGTTATGCCGCGTACCCGTCCCTTTCCGGCGGTGTCATCTATCCTGGCACCACGATCATTTCTCCGACGATCGGCAGCATTACTGCCAATCCGGGCGTGTCGGGCGGGGTTCTCTACGGATATGGTTCGAACGGATACTACGGATACAACTATGGTCCGCTTGACGGTTCCTGCTCCGGTTCGCTCAACACAGCGGTGAACGGCGGCACGCAGGTCACGTGGACCGGTCGCGCGACGGGCGGTAGCGGCGTCTACACCTATTACTGGAACGGTTCGAACGGTCTGCTTTCCACCGGCCAGTATGCGAGCCAGACGTATCTTTCGGGCGGCGTCGCAAGCGCGAATCTCACGATCACGTCGTCCGACGGCCAGACCGTGACGCGCAGCTGCTCGGCGACGCTCGGCAACCAGGTGCTCGCGTACAGCGCGGCGAATCCGGGTCTTCAGTCGGTGTATCTTTCCAATATTCCGGCGACTGGCATCGGCGACGTTGCGACCGTCATCGCGTTTCTCTCGGGACTTCTGCTCTGGAGCGCGGGTCTCGCGTACGTTTTCATGAAGCGCAAACAATCGGTTGAGCCGGTTGCGATTGCGGCGACAGCGTCCGTGAAGACGAATGACCCGATCGGTTATGTGACTGCGCAGGCATTTGCCGATGCACAGGCGATCACAGAGATCGAATCCTATGCGCGAATGAACAAGGTCATTCTCTCGAGCGATGCGACGAAAGAGATCGCCAAGCTTGCGCGCCTCGGCAAAGCGAATGCGAAAGCGACGATCGCCAAGATGGCGTCCGACGAATGGACCGCTGTCGGCGAGAAGGATATCGAAAAATATCTCTAAAAAGTTCGGAAAAAGCCCCTGAAACGGGGGCTTTTTCAATGCTTGACAGAACTGTTGTTTCGTGTATAATATTTTCAGAGTCCGAAAGGACGAAATTGAGATGGTCCCCGAATCGGGGAAGAAAGGGAGTCCATCAATGGATTTCTTCTTTAACTTCAAGCTGAACGCGGGCAGTGCGTTCCTGTTCTGGCTCGGTCTCTTTCTGGTCGCTGCCGCGGTGGTCTACCTTGTGTGGAACCGCTACGACAACTATACGATCAGCGCGTCTGATCAAGTCCAGGATAAGAAGGTGACGGCGCGTCTCAAACACGCGTTCAAACCGCTCGGTTACTTCATGCTCTCGATTATTTTTATCTTGGGCATTATCGCCCTTTTCCAATTGATTTTTGGAGAGGGAATGAGGATCGGGTCGGGGGCGGGGACGGTCAATGTTCCCACTCCGGTTCCGACGGAAGCTCCGGCGATCCAGCCGCAAGCGTTTCAGCCGCCAGTTCCGCAAGTTGACGATTACCGCAGTAAGCACTACTGCGGCGTCGTCCTGTCGAACGTCGGCCGTCCGGCCTGCACGATCGAGGAATTGTCGAAAACGGGAAGCGTGGTCAATACGTTCCCCGTTGAAGCGAACGCTCCGAAGGTAGTGATCGGATTCAACAATCCGATCTCGGGTGCCATCCTGTCCTGCAACGGACGGGTAACAGATTTTCGTTTTGAAGGAAAGAAAGTCTGGTTCCGGTGGGATCCGATGAATAACAGGAGCAGTTCGATTGATTGAGAAGATTCGTGCTGTTCAAGCCTGCAAACATTGTTTGCAGGCTTTTATTTTTCCTGTTTTCATATGCTACAATCGCCCCATGAAAATGCTGAGCGGGAGTTTGGACGAAACGGAAAAGATCGCCGCGAAAGCGGCAAAAATTTTTCGTGAAAGGAAGCGCGCTGGCGCGCTCATTGTCGGACTCGCGGGAGACCTCGGCAGCGGCAAGACGACGTTCACGCAGGCGCTCGCCCGAGAATTCGGCGTCGTTGACGACATCACGTCTCCCACCTACGTCATCATGAAAAAGTATGCCACCGCCGACAAAAAATATCCGAATCTCATCCATATCGACGCGTATCGGCTGAACAAAAGCGCGGAGCTTGCCTCGCTCGGCTGGCGCAATATCGCGAACGATCCGAACAATCTGATTCTTCTCGAATGGCCGGAGCGCGTGGCGGATATCTTGCCAAAGGATCGCGTGACGATTCGCTTCTCGTTTATTTCGGAAACCGAGCGCGAGATTGATATATAATAGACGCATGGCGAAACCGGCCGAAACGAAAACGCTCGTGCTTCTCGACGTTCACGCGATCATCCACCGCGCCTATCACGCCTTGCCGGAATTCGCGACATCGACCGGCATTCCGACGGGCGCGCTCTACGGCCTCTCGACGATGCTTCTGAAGATCATCGCCGACATAAAGCCCGATTACATCGCTGCCTGCTACGATTTGCCAAAGCCGACGTACCGCCATGAAGCCTACAAGGACTACAAGGCCGGCCGCGCGAAGACGGACGAGGCTTTGATCGAGCAGATCAAGAAATCCTACGAGATTTTCACGGCGTTCGGCATTCCGGTCTATGCGAAGGAAGGATACGAGGCGGACGACATGATCGGCACGATCGCCGAGGAATCGAAGAAAAACAAGAATCTGAACATCGTCATCGCGTCGGGCGACATGGACACGCTCCAGCTCGTCTCGGGCGAAAAGATCCGCGTCTACACCTTGAAAAAGGGGATCAAGGACACGATCATTTACGATGAGAAAGGCGTGAATGCCCGGTACGGCTTCGGCCCGGAACGCATTCCCGATTTCAAAGGTTTGCGCGGCGATCCGTCGGACAACATTCCGGGCATCAAAGGCATCGGCGAGAAGACGGCGACCGAGCTCATCGAGAAGTTCGGCTCGATCGAGGACATCTACAGGAAATTGAAGAAAGACAAAGCGGCGTTCGCGAAGGCCGGCGTGAAGGATCGGATCATCGGCCTACTCGAAGCGGGCGAAGAGGAAGCGGCGTTCTCGAAGATGCTCGGCACGATCAATCGGCACGCGCCGATCGCATTTTCCTTGCCGGAAAAGACCTGGCGGGAAAACATCGACCTTGAAAAAACCGATGCCGTCTTTCGGGAATTCGAATTCCGCACCCTCGGCGCGCGGTTGAGGGAAATGCTCGGCTCGAAATCGAAAGCGGAATCGAAAAGATCGGGGACGGAAACAGCGGAGGATTTCTCGACCATGACGAAGATGGACGAAACCGTCGCCTTCAGCTATCCCAATCTCGACCGGCTCTCCGTCATGCTCTGGCTCGTCAACTCGAACATCGCAGCGCCGACAGGCGAGGACGTGTTCCAATTCACGAAGACAAAAGACGCGACCGAAGCGGAAAAAATTCTCTTCGCCGAGCTCGAGAAGCGCGACCTCATGCGCGTCTGGCAGTGGATCGAGGAGCCGCTCATTCCGATCGTGAAACAAATGGAAGAAAATGGCATCAAGGTCGACAAGGCGGAACTTGCGCGGCTTTCGGCGGAATACCACGAGAAACTTTCCGCGATCGAGAAAAAGATCTGGAAGCTCGCCGGAGCAGAATTCAACGTGAATTCGCCGAAACAGCTCGGCGAAGTGCTCTTTACCAAGCTCGGCCTTGCGCCGAAGAACCAGAAGAAGACCGGTTCGGGCGCGCTTTCGACGAAAGAATCCGAGCTCGAGAAAATGCGAGACATGCACCCCGTCGTGCCGCTCATTTTCGAATACCGCGAGTACCAGAAACTCTTATCGACCTACATTGACGCCATTCCGCCCATGCTCGATGTCGGCTCGCGCCTCCATGCCAGATTCCTTCAGGCGGGAACGACGACCGGCCGCATGTCATCCGCCGAGCCGAACCTGCAGAACATTCCGAACTCGACCGATCTCGGTCGCGCCATCCGCGCGGCGTTCGTGCCGGAGAAAGGCGCGAAGCTGCTCGCCCTCGACTATTCGCAGGCGGAGCTCCGCATCGCGGCGTTCCTCTCGGGCGACGAGAAAATGATCGGGATCTTCAAGAAGGGCGAGGACGTGCACAGCGCGGTCGCGGCGGCGGTCTTCAACGTGCCCTTGGACAAAGTCGACCACGAAATGCGGCGCCGGGCGAAAGTCATAAATTTCGGCATCATGTACGGCATGGGCGTGAACGCGCTCAAATCGAATCTGAACTCGACCCGCGAAGAAGCGCAGCGGTATCTGAACGATTATTTCGCGACATTCTCGACGCTCGCCGGCTATCTCGACCGGTTGAAAATCGAAGCGAAAGAAAAAGGCTACACGACGACGCTTTTCGGCCGGCGCAGATATTTTGAAGGACTGCGGAGCAAGATCCCGTACATCCGCGCGATGGCGGAGCGCATGGCGGTGAACGCGCCGATCCAGGGGACGGAAGCGGATTTCACGAAGCTTGCCATGGTGAAGATCGACGGATTTTTGAAGAAAGAAAAATTGGAAGAAAAAGTGAAACTGATCCTCCAGGTGCACGACGAGCTCGTCTTCGAAGCGGATGAAAAAGTCATTGACGCCGTCGCGCCGAAAATAAAGAAGATCATGGAAACGCTCGTGCCAGCGGACGCGACGAAAGGTGTCGTCCTCAAGGCCGAGGCATCGGAAGGGAAGAACTGGAAGGAGATGAAAAAGCTCACCTGATCTCTTCAAGGAATTTGATCACCGCTTCATTCACGAGGATCATTTCGACGTAGGCGCGGACGCGGTCTTCGCTTGCATCCTTGTAGGTTTCCATGAGGTGTTTCACTTCGCGTTCCATCTCTTCCTTGTTCGGCTCGATCTTTTCGGCGATGGCGATCTTTTGCAGGAGGATCTCGGTCTTGGCGCGCTTCTCGGCGTCGGGACGCCATTCCTTCTTCAGATCGTCCCATGATTTCTTGATGTGCTTCAGATATTCCTCCGGCTGAAGGCCCATGCGCGCGATGTCGGCCTTGAACTGACCTTCCATTTTGGCGAGCTCGCTCTCGATGAGCATTGCCGGCATGTCCGCTTTCGTTTCGGCGACGAGCTTTTCGAGGATCTCGCCGCGGCGGCGGTCCTTCGCCCGCATCTCTTTTTCCTTTGCGATATTGTCTTTGAGCTTCATGCGAAAATCGGCGACGTCTTTGAAATCGCCCAATTTCTTCACGAACGCATCCGTGATCTCCGGCAATTCCTGCTTTTCGTCCGCGGAATGCTTCTCGCCGTCTTTATGCGAATGGTTCTGGTTCGCGTACATGCGGCGGATTTCCTCGATTGTGTCGTCCACCTGTTTGTCCGTCACCGCTTCGATTTCGAGCTTTTTCGCGTTCTCTTTTTTCGCGATTTTTTTGTAGTCGGGAAGTTTCGCCTCCGGCATGACGGTGAGCGTGATCGAAAATTCGACCGGAGTGCCCGGCGCGATTTTGGTGACGCGGATCTCGGGCCGGCCGAGGAAATTCGCCTTCGCTTCAAGGACGATCTCCGGCGTGAATTCGTGGATCGCTTCGTCCGCCGCTTCTTCGAGGAGGCCAAGCTCGCCGATCTTTTCGCGCAGGATCGAATCCGGCACGTTGCCTTTGCGGAAACCCGGCAATTCGGCCGCATCTTTTATTTTCCTGAAGGCTTTTTCCTTGAACGGCTCGAGTGCCTCGGCGGCGACGGACGCGCGGATCTCAAGGAGGGAATCGGGGAGCTTTTTAGTGCCGAGGATCTTGTACGGTTTTGCTTGCATGGCGTGCGCTTTTTCTTTATTTCAAATTCTTGACGCCGCTGTCGAGGTTCGTGAAATCGAGACTCGTCGCTTCATTCTGGATATTGTTCAGGTCCTGGCTCGACGAGGCGAGCGACGCACGGAGCGCGGCGATCTGGTTCTGCTTCGCGATGCGCGCCTTGAAAAAGTAGAACGCGCCGACAACAAGGACGAGGATCACGATGATGATCCCGATCGTGGTCATGATGTCGCTTGTTTCTTTTTCTTCGCTCATCGTTTTCTATACTATCACATGCTCGAGCTCGATGCCGATTGATCGGTGCTTGTTGCCGAGTCGGTCGTCATGCCGGATGCCTGCTTGAGCGCCATGATGACGGCGATGATGTCCTTTTGCGCCGTCTCGAGGGCGGTTTTTGCGGCGGTGCTTGCCGCGCGGATGGCGTCGAACGAGGCGTTTTTGGTCGCGACGGATGTCGTCGCGGCCAGCAGTTCTTCAAGAGCGGTCACGTCGGACGATGCCGCTCCGACATCGGCTTGCACGGTGGTGAAAAGCGCGCTCGACGAGGCGGTGTCGATGCCGGCCGCCTGCATGTCGCTCAGGCGCGAGGAAAGGCGGGACGCGATGTTTTCGAGACTCGCGACGGCATTCTCGAAGCCAGCGGCGATGTCCATACGCGGCGCGGGAAGCGCATGCCCGAGCTTGCGTTCGATGGCAAGTCGGAGCATGAGATCACGCGACGAGGAAGATGCCGTGCCGGTCGATGTCGAGAACCGCGCTTTCTCCGCGGCGATCGCCGACTGGGCGGCGGCCTTTTCCTGGTTCGCGAGATCGATCGCGGTGCCGACCGCGGAAAAGTCCTGCGCGGAAGCGGCGGACGGCAGGATGGCAAGAACAAGCGCGATGAATGTCGGAATGAATTTTTTCATATGCATACGTATTATACTGCAACGGACGGAATTACTCCATTTCGCCGTCGTCAGCGGACCCGTCGGGATTCTCGCTGCCTTCCACGAATTCGCCGCCGGACGAGACGATGTCGATCTTCCAGCCGGTGAGCTTCGCCGCGAGGCGGACGTTCTGGCCGCCCTTGCCGATGGCGAGCGATTGCTGATCTTCGGAAACCTCGACGGTCGCTTTCTTATCCGTTTCATCCGTCGTGATCGAGATGATGCGGGCGGGGGAGAGCGCTTCCTCGATGAATTTTTTCGGATCGGCCGACCATTCGATGATGTCGATCTTTTCGCCGGCAAGTTCCGACATGACGGTCGAGACGCGCACGCCGCGCTGGCCGACGAGCGAACCGACCGGATCGATGTGACCGTCGTTTGAGGCGACGGCGATCTTCGAGCGCGAGCCGGCTTCGCGGGCGACGGCCTTCACTTCGACGGTGCCCGAACCGAGCTCGGGAGACTCCGACTTGAAAAGCTCCTCGAGGAATTTCGGATGCGACCGCGAGAGGCGCAGGAAGATGCCCCGCGGCGTCTCTTCGACGCGGTAGAGGTAGGCGCGGATGCGCTCGCCCGGTTTGTAGCGCTCGCCCGGGATCTGCTCTTCGTACGGAAGGATGGCCGTGGCGCGGCCCATGTCGACGTAGAGATTGCCGCGTTCCATGCGCTGAACGGCACCCGAGACGATCGAGCCTTCCTTCTCGCCGTATTCATTGAAGACGGAGACGCGCTCGGCTTCGCGGATCTTCTGGACGATGACCTGCTTCGCGGTCTGCGCGGCGATGCGGCCGTAGTCCGATTTCTCTTCGAGCGGAAAGACGATCTCGTCGCCGACCTTTGCGTCGCGCTTGATCCTCTTCGCGTCTTCGAGGAAGATGTGGTGCTCGGGATTGTAGTAGGTGATCTTCTCGCCTTTTTCGTTCACCTCCTCGATCTTTTCCTCTTCCGGGCGGCGCGAATGGCGGAAGCGCTCCTCGGCTTCCTTGTCCTCCTTCTCTTCGCGGATGACGACGGCGTCCTTGTCGACGACGGTCTTCACCTGTTCGAACTGCATGGTGCCGGTCGAGAGGTCGATCTTCGAGCGGATGACTTGTCCGCGCTTGCCGTACTCTTTTTTATAGGCGGTGGCGAGCGCCGATTCGATGGCGTCGATCATTTTCGCGCGCGGGATGCCTTTCTCGGCCTCCATCTGCTCGATGACCGAATTGATGACTTTGAGATCTATCATTGATTTGCTTGGTTTATTGGCTGCGTATCTAAAAAAACGAGTCCGCCGCGAGGCGAACTTGACCTCCGCATGATAGCAGATTGTTTTTCCTTGTCAATCTATAGTATACTAGCGTCAGGTTCGGTATCCTTTTATATGCGCATTCATTTAAAAGCATGATGAAAAAAACATTCGCGTATCTCATTGTCGCGCTCGCTTGCGCCGCGCCGTCCGCGGCGGCCGTCGCCCAGTCGGCGCCGACGCTCGCGACGCCGCATACGGCCCAGGCGTCGCTCGCTACGTCAACGTCGGCCATTTTGCCTGCGGCCTCCGGACCGGTTTCAATACAGAACGCGAAGATAACGGACCAGAACGGCCGGACATTTTCTTTGTCGTTCGATGTGGTCAATGCGTCCGCCGCCGTCCAGCCCGAAGTTTCGTACGTTCTCCACTTGCGGCAGGTCGTTTCGTCGACGTCGGCGTATATCATCGACGAGAAGACGTACGCGGATTCGTTCACGCTCACCGGTAACGGCCGCGTGACGAAGACCGTATCCTACACTGCGCCGGATGCCGTTGCGGCGGGACGATACCTCATTTCCATCGAGGTTGGCAATACGAGCGGTCTCAATCTCGCGACGTTCGATCTCGGTCCGGTGACGCTCCAAGCGTCATCCGCGAACGCCGCCCTCATCATGCATGAGACCTGCCGCGCCTCGATCGCCGGCAGCCGGGCCGGCGGATTCCCGGTCGCATCGACGTCGGACGCGATCAACGAAACATGCCAGGTGCGGAGCACGTTCCCAGGTGCCGTGGCGGTCGTTCCGTATTTCGAGGTCCATTATCTGAGCCCGTACGGCGCCGTCGCCGCGACAAGCACCGGTGCGGCGATGAATCTTGCAAGCGGGACGAATGCGGTGACCGTGCCGGTGCCGAAAGGGCCGGTTCCGCAATACTATTATGTGCTGTTCTCGTTCAAGACAACGGACGGCGCGACGGTATCGAACACCAATTCGTTCATGTATGCGGTCGCCGGACTGACGGGTTCGATCCAGAATGCCACGTTCGACAAGCCGTATTACGCGAGCGGCGATACGGCGAAGATAACCGTCTTTGCGCCGCTCTATGAATATCCGAAGCAGTCCGCGGCTCCTTCCGGCGTGCTTGCCGCCGCCCTCTATGACGGAAACGGCCGGCAGTGCGCCGCCACGACCACCGTTTCTCTCGGCGGCATAAATGATGCGCTCTCGTTTCCCGTTTCCTCCGCATGTGTCAATCCCACCGTGCACCTCGTCCTGTCCGCGACGGACGCCGCGGGAGCCCAGGTCGTTCTGGATACGAAAGATTTCAAAGTCATCACTCCGGCGGCCGCTCTGCCCCAGCCGAACGTCGTGCTTATCGCCGTGATCATTCTCCTTCTCATCATCGTTTTTCTTTTCTTGTTCGTTCGTTCGTTCGGCAGGAGAAAACCGGCGATGCCCGCGATGATGATAATTCTCCTTGTCGTTACGACGTTCGCCCTGTTCGGCATTCAGGCCAAGCCGGCCGCGGCCATCAGCTGCTTCCCGAACGCGAACGATGCGAATAGCGACGGCTATACCGGCTACTTCTTCTGCGAAAGCACGCAGGATCCGATCGTCTGTTCGGCAAACTGGACCGGCGGCTGTCCGATGAACTGGACCGGCAGGAACGTTTCCTATTACGGTTACGGCGGCGGTTTCGTCGGCTGGCCGAACACGAATTCGCTCGCCTACGGCAATTACCTGCAGGTCTGCGATGACAACGGCGCGTATTGCCAGAATGTCTATTTCCAGAATAGCGGCAGCCAGTTCCAAACGCAAACCTTCATTACTTCCGCGCCGAGCACGGTAAATTACGGCGCGACGGCAAGCATTTCGTGGAATTCCCGCGGTGCGAGCCAATGCAATATTTGGGAGGACGGATCGTGGCTCGCGCCGAACGCCGGTACGTGGGGAACGGTAACGACCCGCGCGATCACGGCGACGTCGACAGTGACCATCACCTGCGACGATGCGTGGACGCCTAACGACAGCAAGGGAACGGCGACCGCGACGATCGTACCGCTCGCCCAACCGACGGCATCCATCTCGTCCAATCCCGCGAGCGTTCCGGCGGGGACCGGCTCGACGCTGTCCTGGAACTCGACAAATGTGAACGCATGCGCGATCACGGCGAACGGCGCGCCATGGAACGGAGCGACCGGCACGCCGAGCTACGCCCTGCAATTCGGCTCCGCGGGATCCGGCAACGGGCAGTTCAACGCCCCGTCCGACGCCGCCGTCGATCCGTCATCGGGCAACGTCTATGTCATGGATACCGGCAATCATCGCGTCGAGAAATTCAATTCCTCCGGCACCTATCTTTCCCAATTCGGTTCCTCGGGCAACGGCGGCAACGGTCAGTTCTTCACCATGTATCGCGGCATTGCGGTCGATTCGTCCGGAAACGTCTATGTCGCCGACAACGTCTACGCCCGCATCGAGAAATTCAATTCTTCCGGTTCCTATGTTTCGCAGATCGGCATCAGTCCCATCTTCTACGATTTTGCCAGGGATGCATCGGGGAATTTCTACGTGCTCGAATACAGCGGCAGCCCGGGCGGCGCGCAGGTGGAAAAGCTGAATTCCTCCGGTTCCCACGTTTCAACCTTCGGATCTTCCGCCGGCGGTTTGGCTCTGCATAACGCGAACGGCATATCCGTCGATTCGTCCGGAAACGTCTATGTCGCCGACAGCGGCAACAATCGCATCGTGAAATTCAATTCCTCCGGCACCTATCTTTTGTCATTCGGCTCCGCGGGATCCGGCAACGGGCAGTTTTCCTATCCTGTCGGCCTTGCCGTTGACCCGCTTGGAAACGTCTATGTCGCCGATGCGAACCACAACCGCGTTGAAGAGTTCGATGCAAACGGCAATTATTTGACGCAATTCGGCTCCGCGGGATCCGGCAACGGGCAGTTCAATACCCCCTACGGATTGGCCATGAATCCGGTCGGCAGCCTCTTGTACGTCGCCGATTACTCGAACAACCGGGTCGAGCAGTTCACGGTTCCGAGCGTCGGCATTTCCGGCAGCGCATTTTCCGGCAACCTGGCCTCGACGACCGTGTTCGCCATTTCCTGCACCGGATCGAACGGTTCGGCCGGCGCCTCGACGACCGTGACGGTCACCGGCGGCAAGCCGAAACCGCACGCGCCGATCGTTCCGTGGAGCGGCGCGTATGCCACGTCGACCGGCTGCGGAGCGTCGCAGGGCATCGCCTTCTCCTGGGAGATCGGCGATCCGACGGACACCGTGACGGAATACGACATATTCCGGAACAGCGCCTTCCTCGCCTCGACGACTTCGACCACGTATCTCGATACCGGTCTTGCGACGGGCACGTACGCCTATGCGGTCGACGCGTGCAACGGCGCGGGCAATTGCTCGACGCAGGTATCCCTCGGTTCCGTCTCGTATGTCCCGGCAGCATGCCAGCCGCCTGCACCGCAGACCCAGGGCACGACCTGCAGCCTTTCCGTCTCGCCGCTCGCCACCTCGTCAAGCCCGAGCAGGATCTTCGTGAACCGGCAAGTGACGTGGACTGTCGTCCCAAATGCGACGGGCACTATCACGAGCGCCATAATTGATTGGAGCGGAACAGATATACCGACGCAAAGATTCTTTCAGTTGAGTCCGTATGCTAAAATTTATACAACTATTGGTCCAAAAATCATCAATGCTTCCTCCACTGTTACCGCTGGCGGAACTATCTACACGGCAAACTGTACCGCAAGCACCACCTCAATTCTTGATCAGGGAACAAACCAGGAGATTTAAGGTTTGATATCATTGGTTAAATAAAAAATCGCTTGCAATTTTCATTGCAAGCGATTGGTAATGATTTTTATGGATTTGGCATTTGTATAGCCGCCGCCATATCATTACTAGTTAATGTTGATGGGTTTGCATACGTACTATTTGTGAACATGATCTGATCCGGATTCGTCCACGATACCGTTACGGTTCCAGACGCGGTGTTGATCACATCCATCCGTACCCAGTCACCCGACCCCGACGTAAGCGTTACCTGGTAAGGCAAGCTCGCGTTCAGTGTCGTTACCGGCGTTGAACCATCACCAAGATCGGTAATGATTTTATCAACGCTTGATAAGGTTGGACTCGTGACTTTCCAACCGATTGTATGTGGTACAGGCGTCACGGTCACCGTCGGCGTCGCGCTCGCAGTGCCTGTCGGCGTTCCGCTCGGCGTACTCGACGGCGTGGCCGACGGAGTCACCGTAGCGGCGATCGTCGGCGAAGACAACGTGCTCGTCGGCGTCGCTACCACGGTGGACGAGTTCGGATTCGGACTGGCCGGACCTTGCTGTCCGCAGGAGCTCAAAAAGAGAGCGCCTGCCCCCAACAACATCATCATAACAAAGAACTTTTTCATGGCACCCTCCTGGATGCATATATATCGGCGAGCCTCGCGGCCCTGCCGTACTCCGCCAACATTCTATCACATATTATTGAAAATTGTCAATAGTTATCCACTAAGGCGGTTTTTAAGGCCAGGAATAAGGGGATATTAAAAGTCAAAAAGTGTTGACAAAAACATTGTTTTTATTCTGTATAGTATATGTGTCTGCTGCCAGCTTGTATGGCTTCAAGCGATAATTTTAATTCCATCTTAGTCCGGTACGGAGCACAAGCCAATCTGCTCTGCTTTTTCGGCGCGCTTCACTCGAATGATCCGAAGCACCCCCAATTTAGCCTGCTGAAAAATACATGGAATTTTTTTGAACAAGGACCTGGCAATAAGGTTGTCGTGATAGAAAGCACTCGGAATGCGCAAAATAATTTTGAAATTTTTGAAAATTTTGAAGAAGCGGTAAAACAGTGTGGCGAACCGGGAGGAATGTATGTCCTTTCGCGCACAGCCGGCATCGAAGTGATTTTTGGAGAAATTGATGCCGACGAACAGAGGAAAATGCTTTTAACGGAATTTGACGCCGAAAATGTCGCATATGCATGTCTGATGCAGAGTGCCGCTGTCTGGTTTCGTGCCAAACGAAAATTGTCATTCACTGAAGCACTGGTAAATTATGTGAAAAAGGAAACCATGTTTTCTTCCATATACGGCTTTGAACCGACCATGGATTGGCTGTACGAAAAACACAAAGAACTTTTTGGCAATCAGCCGATTGACGACGAAAGATTTGTCCTGTCGATCTGCGATCCTCGCAAAAAAGATACCTTGATCAATAAAATTGTTTCTAAAAGGACTGAGATTCGGAATGAACACCTTCTCGCAATCATCAATGATAATATGCATGTAGGGAGGAATATTTTTGTCATGTACGGCCGAGGCCATCTTGATATGCTGTATGATGAGTTGATAAAGTCTACCTTTGCTCATGATCCCCATATTCATAAAACTACAGAGTGAGAAGCTACTTAAGCCGGCTGGTTCGATTCTTGATCTCGGCTCTGGAGCAGGGAAGTTGAGCGAACCATTTTTGAAAGCGGGGTATCACGCAACGCTGGTCGATACCGATGCGGGCGCTCTTGCAAAGGCAAAGGAGAATTTCCGGACATATCATGCGAACAGCTTTGCTTTATTGCATGAGCCGATCGAAAAATTCGCTTTTCACGATCCATATGACGGGATTCTTGCGGTGAACGTGCTTTCATTTCAGAAAGATAAGATGGAAATCTCCCGGATTGTTCAGGACGCGTTCAGTCATGTGAAAACGGGCGGATTTTTCTACTTCACGCTGTTCGGCACGAAAGACGATTGGGCGAACAGTCACGCTGACAGGATGAGTTTTTATGAAAAAGACGAGGCACTCTCTATTCTTGATCAGAAACCGTATTTTCTTTCCGAGGATTATGGCACAGGTTCAACGATGAAAGGGGATCTCAAAACATGGCACGTATTTCACTTGCTCTATGTGAAAGATTGACGTTACAACATTTTTCCGATACCATTCCCGTCAAAGATCCATTTCTCCTCACCAGAAGTATAAGATCCAATACGATCATGATTCAAGAATAGAGATTCAAAGCCGCTTGGAAAACATCGTCGGGATTTTCCGGCGATCGGCGGCTGATTTATCATTCGTATCTCCATTTTATGCAATCAAAAGAACAGAACAGTAACATCAAGACCGGCATGCGGGCGATCATGCGCCATGCGCGGGCATTCAAGAGGCAACTTATCTTCCTCGGCGTGTTCGGCTTCATTTCCGCGATCGCGAACGGTTCGGTGCCGTACATTACCGGCCGGTTCTTCGATTCGCTTATCGCGGTATCGAAACATGAAAACGTTATGGCGGCCGGCATGCCGCGCTGGGCGTTTTTGCTCGGCCTTTGGGCGTTGATCGAGCTTGTTGCGTACAATATAGACTGGTTTTCCGACCGTTTCCGGCGGGGAATTGACACGGACATTCATTTGAAAATCCAAGCCGACGGCTTCAAGCATCTGCTCAAGCTGCCGCTTTCGTACCACAAGAACGCGCACGTCAACGGCGACCTGCAGAAGTTGAGCTCTGCCGGATGGCGTGTTTCTTCCATTATACGGACGGTCATCAGCATCGTGCCCCAATTTTTGAGTATTCTCATTGGCATCATTCTCGCTGCGACCATCAGCCCGTTCCTCGCCGGCATTCTGGTGCTCGGTGTTGTCCTCTATTGTTTTTTGCTCTCGAGAATTCTCAAGCCGGCGGCGGCGATGGATATGCGCGCTCACGAAGCATGGAACGGCGGCTGGGACGATGCGGCGCAAGCGGTGCACAACGTCGAAAGCGTCAAGCAGTCGGTGGCCGAAGACTATGAAACGAAGAAAATCGACGCAAATCTGATGGGAAAAGCGTCGGCATTGTGGGCCAAGGTGGAGATGATATGGAGCAACGTCGGATTTTTCCAGCGGATGATCGTGTTTTGCGTCCAACTGCTCATCTTTTTCTTTTCTGTGAGCATGGTCGCGGCCGGTACGCTGTCAATCGGTGATCTTATTGCGTTGAACGGCTACTCGGGAATGTTTTTCGGACCGTTTGTCATGCTCGGCTACAATTGGCAGATTATTCAAAATGGCATCGTTTCCGCCGCGAAAGCAGAAGAGATTTTCCGCGAGCCTGAAGAAACATATGCACCGAACGCATCTGTATCAAAAGACCGTCTTGCCGGCGATATCGTGTTTGATGATGTGTGCTTCAGGTACGGCGCCGGCCAGCCAGAAGTGCTTTCCCATATCGCATTTTCCGCGAAACCTGGCCAGATTATCGCGCTCGTCGGGGAATCGGGCGTGGGGAAAAGTACGCTTGTCCACCTTATTTCCGGTTATTATTTTCCGACGATTGGCCAGGTGCTCGTTGACGGAATCGCGACAAAAGATTGGAATCTTTCGTCGCTCCGCAGGAACATCGCCGTCGTACCACAGGAAGTCGCGTTGTTCAATGACACGCTTCGCGCAAATATTGCGTACGGTTCGTTCAATGTATCCGATGCCGACATCGAACGGGTTGCGCACGACGCGCATCTCGGAGAATTCATCGATACGCTGCCGGATAAATATGCGAGCATTGTCGGCGAGCGCGGTATCAAACTTTCCGTCGGACAAAAACAGCGCGTGTCCATCGCCCGTGCGATGCTGCGCGATCCTGCCGTTCTGATCCTTGACGAGCCGACAAGCGCACTCGATGCTCACACGGAAAAAATCATAACCGGATCGCTCGAGAAACTCATGGAAGGACGCACGACGTTCGTTATCGCCCACCGTCTGTCGACGGTTCGGACAGCTGACATCATTATTGTGCTCGAGAAAGGACGCATCGCCGAAACGGGAACACATGCGGAACTTATCCAAAAGGGCAACGGCGTTTACCGGCGGCTGTACGAGTACCAGATCGGTCTGCATTAGGTGTCGGCTGATGCTATACTATGAGCACGGCTTATTTTACCGAACCTATGCATCTCAAAAACTTCGATCCGTATGATTTCGAGAAACACGATGTGCACGGCGTGCCGGTGTATGTGAAGAATTTGCCGTGGGCGCCGTGCATCCATGTCCGCATCGTGTTCGGGACGGGTGCGTTTGACGATCCGGCCGGCAAGGAAGGCTTGTCGCACTTTTTCGAGCATCTCGCCTTTAACGGTTCCTCGCCAAAGTTTTCAGACCGGAAAGTTATCAAGGAATGGTCGAAGACGTACACGCTCGGTTCATGGAATGCGGCGACAAATTTTTATCAGGTTTTTTATCTGTTCAGGTGTTTGCCCGAGCATTATGAAACCGTTCTTGATGGCGTAAAAGATTTGATATTTCACAACGATCTTTCAGCGGAAGATATCGAACATGAACGCAAAGTTATTCTGCAGGAAGCATGGAAGAATTTTCAAAACGAGAAATTTCTCGAATATAGTAAAAAAGTTTCCACGATTCTTTTTCATGGACATGAACACGAGCGATTCGTTAGGCCCCTCGGTTGGCCCGACACGATCCAAAATATATCACGGGACGATATTGTTACGTGGCACCGGGCTTATTACGGCATCGGAAATTTTTTCATCGTGCTTGCCGGAGCGGTCGAACCGTATCATATTGAGGCGCTTGAAAAATTTCTTGACGATTTGCCAAAAGTCAGGCCGGCACACAACCAACGTACGATGGTTAGCAGGCCAAAACAGAACAGGCTTGTCAGTATCGCCGACGACATTGGCCAAATTCAGGAACAGGTAGAAATTGAGATGATGCGCATACTACCGGCGATTTCTGCCGAGAAAAATCAAATCGTTTCGTTGTTCAGTCGGTTGTTCCAGGACATCCTGCACGAACGCCTTCGGCTCGAACGAGGTCTCTGTTACAGTGTTTCTGCCGGTGTCGATCTTAGCAAAACATATAGTACGGCATATGTAAGCGTAAAAACGGAAGAAAAGAATATCGATATTGTTGAAAAGGAAGTGCGAGCTATACTGCAAGAAATCCAGGGAAAGCAGCATGCCGATCGTTTTGAGAAAATCAAGATTTTGTATAAAGAACAAGTGGAATCACGCGAAGACATGTCATCAGGCGTTGTTGACACTGTTCTTCGCGATATTTCAAGGTTCGGTCGCGTCATCACCGACGCAGAAGACATCCGTCTGATCGAGCAAGCGACCTATGCGGATATCGCCGAATTTGCCCGCCATGCGTTCGATCCTGAATACGTGTTTACCGACATTGTTCTGCCATCAAAGAAATAGCATTTTTATGCGAGGATTATAGTTTGCGGTACATCTTGACATTCAAGAGGAAGTTTTTTACAATGTAATCGGATTCGGAGTATGTCAAGTCGCGTTCGCGGCGGGCAGCTTCGTCGGAATTCAAAGAAGAAATAACGAAACACCCATCACGTTCATCCAAGGAGGATGCCATGAAAAAGTTTCTCTTCGCGTTGTGCGCGATCACGGTACTCGGTGCCGGAATCACGATGACCACTGCCGGTTGCGGTTCGCCGCCGACGGCAGCGGCGCAAACGGTGCCGACGCCGACGAACACGTTTTCGTCTCCGCTCACGCCGCCGACGATCGCCAATACGGCGACTCCGTCGGCCACGCCGTCGAGTACGCCGACAGCGACCGCCACGAGTACGGCAAGCGCCACGGCGACCTCGACCGCGACGCCCACCGCCACGGCGACGCCGCAGACGTTTTATTACGTCTTCACGACGACGGGAGGAGGGGGAATCGACATCGATTGGGAAGAATATCGCGGAGTAACCATGATCAACAGTGGTTCCAACACGATGCCATATGACCAGTCGACGGTGTATTATTATCTTCCCATAATTTCCGGGGAGACGTACAGTATCGTATTCAACGTCGACATAAACACGCCGCTTCCCGCGAGCGCGATCGTCGTCGGGTCGTTGTATCAGACGGGGGTCGGCATTCCTCTGAAAAGCATCACTATTTCGGGGACGCAGACGGGCACGCTTACGTGGACGTGGCCGTGAAGAAGCATCATCGAAGCCCGGTCGGATTCTCGACCGGGCTTTTTTCTGCATCAAATCGCCGTGCTACAATAGCGGCATGAATAGAGCCGTCCGTTCGGTCAAAAAAAAAGGAGGTTTCACGCTCGTCGAGCTGCTTGTCACCATTTCCATTTTCGTTGTCATTACCGGCGTCGTCCTCTTCAGCCAGAACGGTTTCAATAATAATATCCTCTTGCAGAACCTCGCTTACGATATCTCGCTTTCTATCCGGCAGGCGCAGTATTACGGCGTTGACGTGAACGAGTCGCAGTCGGCGCCGAATTCCCAGTCCTCGTTTTCCCCGTACGGCATTTATTTTAATCTCAGCTCGAGCAATCAGAGTTACATTTTTTTCAACGATATCAGCGGACCTGCCGGCGGACCCGACGGAAAATACAATAACGGCCAGGTCACTTCATGCCCTACGGCAAATTATTCCGAATGCGTCAAGAGATACGTCGTCGGCAACGGCAATTCCATCCAGGGCATCTATGCGAGCCAAAGCGGCCAGTGCGTCGTGGGCGGTGCGCCGGCATGCGCGCAGATCACTGGTGGATTCACCATCCTCTTCAAGCGGCCGAACCCGAATGCCATCATGACGGACGACAGCGGCGCGACGTACAACTATGCCGATATCCGCGTTGCATCGCCTGCAGGCGCCACGCGCGACGTGATCGTCACCGCCATCGGCCAGATCTACGTGCAGTAGCGGGGTGTTTTCTGGTATACTAATGCCGATGCACGTTGAGGGCAAACAACTCAAGGATTTCCTTGTCGACGCCGGGCTTGTTTCGCGCGCCGAATACGACGATCTGGAAAGCCGGATCAAGAAAGGCGCGCTCAAGGAGTCCGTGGAAAAGACGCTCGTCTCGGCGGGCAAGATCACCGAAGACGATCTGCGCCGGGCACAGGCGTACGTTCTCGGCATTCCGTTCGTCGATCTGAAAGGCCAGAAGATAGAGCCGGCCGTGTTGTCGCTCATTCCCGAGCCGGTCGCCCGCAAGAACAACATCATCGCGTTCAAGAAGAACGAGGATTCGCTCGAAGTGGCGATGCTCGACGTGAACGATCTCGCCGCGATCGAATTCATCCGGAAAAAAGTCGGGCAGAAGATCCTGCCGCGCCTCACCGACGCCGAATCGATCAAGAACGCGCTCCTCCAGTACCAGAAGAGCCTGAAAGCCGAGTTCGGCGACCTCATCCAGAAGGACATCCTGGCGCTCAAGCCGATGGGCGCGGGCAGCGACCTCGGCGAGGGATCGCTCAAGAAGATCGCCGAAGATCTGCCGGTCGTCCGCATCGTCGAGACGCTCTTGAAGCATGCCATCCTCCAGAACGCGTCCGACATCCACCTCGAGGTTTCGGAGGATGCGATGCTCGTGCGCTACCGCATCGACGGCATTCTCCACGACGCGATGGCCCTGCCGAAATCCGCGGCGACGTCCATCACCGCGCGCATCAAGGTGCTCGCGAACCTGAAGCTCGACGAGAAGCGCCTGCCGCAGGACGGCCGGTTCAACATAGAATTGAACGGAGAAAAGGTCTCCTTCCGCGTTTCGATCATTCCGACGTATTTCGGCGAGAAGACGGTCATGCGCGTCCTGCGCGAGAGCGTCGGCGGCTGGTCATTGGAGTCCATGGGCTTTCACGGCGTCAATCTCGAGCGCATCCACGAAGGCATGCGCCGGGCGAACGGCATGATCCTCACGACGGGGCCTACCGGTTCCGGCAAGACGACGACGCTCTACACCATTTTGGAAATTTTGAACACGCCGAACGTCAACATCGCGACGATCGAGGACCCGATCGAGTACCAGATGGCGCGCGTGAACCAGACGCAGGTGCGGCCGGACATCGGCTTTACATTCTCGAACGGCCTCCGCTCGCTCGTCCGCCAGGATCCGGACATCATCATGGTCGGCGAGATCCGCGACAATGAGACCGCGTCCCTCGCCGTGAACGCCGCGCTCACCGGTCACCTCGTCCTTTCGACACTCCACACCAATTCGGCCGCCGGCTGCGTGCCGCGTCTCATCGACATGAAGATCGAGCCGTTCCTCGTCGTCTCGACGATCAACGTGGTCATGGGCCAGCGCCTTGTCCGCAAACTTGCGAAGTCGAAGGAAAAATATTTCCTCTCGAAGACCGAACTCGAATCGCTCGGCAAGATCGTCGATCTCGACCGCGTCATGCAAATCCTCAAGTCGGAGCATATCGTCGCTCCTGACGCGACATGGGAGAAGACGGCTTTCTACAAAGCCGTCGAATCCGCGGACGCGAAAGACGGTTACGCCGGCCGCATCGGCATTCACGAGGTGATGACCATGTCATCGGCCATCCAAGATCTCGTCATGAAGGGCGCGACGTCGCAGGAGATCGAAACGCAGGCGCGCAAAGAAGGAATGATTACCATGGTCGAGGACGGCATCTTCAAGTGCGTCGAAGGACTGACCACGATCGAGGAGGTCCTCCGCGTCGTGACGGAATAAATTATGGAAAAATTCAATTTTCAGGCGATCGGCAAGGACGGCGAGGCGTACGAAGGCGTCCGCGAATCGGCGGATAAGTTTTCCCTCTACAACGAGCTTCGGACGGAAGGCAGCACGCTCGTCACCGCCGCGTCGGTGCACGAAAAGCGGCATTGGATCGATTCGGTCACGGCGCTCTTCGGCGGCGTGCCGGAATCGGAGAAGATCATCTTCACGAAGAACCTCGGCTACATGATCGACGCGGGGCTCCCGGTCGCGAAGAGCCTCTCGGTGCTCGAGCGGCAGGCGCGCAACGCGCGGTTCAAGAAGGTCATCTCTGCGCTCGAGGCGGAGATCAGGAAAGGCGAGACGCTCTCCGATGCCGCCGCGCAGTATCCGGAAGTCTTTTCGCACGTCTTCATTTCCATGGTGCGCGCCGGCGAGGAATCGGGCAAGCTCGCCGAATCGCTCGCCATCACGGGCGAGCAAATGGACGGCACGCACAAGCTCAAAAAAAAGATCATCGGCGCGATGATCTATCCGTCCATCATCATCGCGCTCATGGCGGCGATCGGCGTGCTCATGCTCGTCTACGTCGTGCCATCCATCACCACAACCTTCCAAAGTTTGCATGAAACGCTTCCGTTCTACACCCAGCTTCTGATCGGTGCGAGCAGTTTCCTCAAGAACAACATCCTGCTCGTCCTCGGCGCTGTTGTCGCCGTGGCGGCCGGCATCTACGGCATGGCCATGTCGAAAAAAGGGAAGCGGGTGATCGATTTCGTATCGCTCAGACTGCCGGTCGTGGGCGATCTCGTCAAAGAGACGAATTCGGCGCGCGTTGCCCGGACGCTCTCATCGCTGCTTTCGTCGGGCGTCGCCTTCGACAAGGCGATCATCATCACGTCGGACGTCGTCGGCAACGGCTACTTCCGCGACATTCTCGCCGAGGCCGGAACGCGCGTCGAGAAAGGCGAGACGATCTCGAGCGTTTTCCTCGAACATACGAAGATCGTGCCGGATTTCGTCGGCGAGATGATGTCGGTCGGCGAGGAAACCGGCCGCCTGCCGGCCATGCTCATGGAAACGGCGACGTATTACGAGAACTCCGTCGACCAGAAGACGAAGGACATGTCGACGATCATCGAGCCGGTCCTCATGATCGCGATCGGCGTCGCCGTCGGCTTTTTCGCCCTCGCCATCATCAAGCCGATCTATTCGGTGATGGATAACATTTCATGATATGCGCCGCGGCTTCTCATTCGTCGAATTCCTGGTCGTCCTCGCCATCATCTCCGTCGTCGCGGCGGCGGCGAGCTTCTCGTTTTCGAATTTGAACGGCGGGCAGGTCGTCGACAAAGCGGCGCTCGCCGTCTTTTCCGTCCTTGCCGGCGCGCATTCGTCCGCCGTTTCGTCCAAGGACGCGGCGAATGTCGGCGTGCGCATCCTGCAAGGAGCCGTCGTCTCGTTTGAGAACAGTTACGGAACGTCGGATGCGACCTACACGCTTTCGAACCTCGCCGGCATCAGCACGTCGAGCGGCATCGGCACAGATATCATTTTTTCTGACCTTTACGGCACGACGACGGCGAGCGGAACCGTGACCGTTTATCTGCTTTCGAATCCGCAAGTCTCGAGCACGATCCAGGTTTTTTCTACCGGCATCATCCAGCGCAATTAAATGAAAACGCAGAGGAACAAAGGCATGACGCTCGTGGAAATGCTCGTCGGCATGGCGATTTTTTCGGTGACGCTTTCCGCCCTCGTCATTGCGGCGAATCTCTACATTTCGAACGCCGGCGAGAGCCTCAAATCGGCCAAAGCCGCGTATCTTGCGGAAGAGGGAATCGAAGCGGTCGAGACGATCCGCGACAACGGTTGGTCCGAGATAAGCGCGCTGTCGACGTCGACGTCGTATTACCTTTCCTGGAGCATCGCGTCATCGACATCCGGCGTCTGGGGCACGACGACCGCGGCGACATCGACCGACGGTTTCGCACGGACATTCCGGCTCGGCGCGGTGAACCGCGATTCGACGGGGCATATCGTGACGATCGGCGGCACGGCCGATGCGAACACGCGTCTCGTGACGGTGTCGGTCGCGTGGCTTGCCAAGACCGGCACGACGACCAAGAGCCTTTCGGCGTACATTACGAACGTCTTCGGAAACTGATGAAAAAATTTTTCAAACAAAAGCATAGCGGCTTCACGCTCGTCGAGATGGTCATCTACCTCGCCCTCATGACGGCGATCTCGATCGTGCTCGTCCGGTCGCTTGTTCTCGTGTTCAATTCGAACCGCGCCGCCTTCGCCGAGATGAACCTCCGCAACGCCGCCTACTCGGCGATGGAGAACATGGTCCGCGAAATCCGCGGCTCGATCAGCATCGATTCGGCGGACAGTACGCTCTATCCGTCGCAGGCCGGCATCCTTGCGCTCAATCAGACGGACGGGAACGGAAACCCGATCGTCGTCGAATTTGCGACGTCCTCTTCCGGCGCGCTCGACATCTCCCGCGGCGCGGCGCCGCCCGCTCTCGTCGGTCCGGTCACCGGCAACGGTGCGCAGGTCGCGGCGCTCGTCTTCACGCCGATCACGACGAAAAATTCGACGGCGGTGCGCATCGCCCTGGAACTGTCGGCATCGGTGAACGGCGCGACGCAGACGCAGTGGTTTTACGATACGGCGATCCTGCGCAATTCATACTGATATGAAAATCCCACGGCACACACGCGGCGGCTATGCGATGATCGTGACGGCGATCATGTTCATGGCCGTATCTCTTGTCATCGCGCTCGGCCTGACGACGCCGATCATCCGGCAGATCGCCGAGACGACGGATATCTGGAACGCGAAGCAGAGCTATTATGTCTCGCAGTCCGGCGTCGAGGACGTTCTCTACCGCCTCGAGAGCGCGAGCTTCAGCCAGTACATCGGTTCCGCGGAAGGCATCACTCTAAACGGCGCGGGTGCCACGACGACGTTTTCCGGATCGCTCTCGAGCCAGAACGGCTTGACCCTCTCGACCCTCTCGAACGAGAGCGGCTATGACAAGACGGTGAAAGCGACGGTCAAACAGGGCGCCGGCGTGGCGTTCACCTACGGCGTGCAGGTCGGCACGGGCGGCATCACTTTGGCCTCCGGCCAGGTGAACGGCAACGTCTTTTCGAACGGCAACATCAGCGCGACGAACGAGACCGCAAAAATCACCGGTTCGGCGATCGTTGCGAACGGTGCCGGCATGACCGAAGACCAGTCGAACGATTCGCCGTCCTCGCCGCCGGACTCGATCACCTTCGGCAATGCCGCATCGACGCAGGACGCCGCACAGAGCTTCCAGGTTTCGACCACGTCGTCCGTCACCCAAGTGTCCGTCAATCTGAAAAAAACCGGCAATCCGGCGAACCTGACGCTCAAGATCGTGAAGGACAAAAGCGGTTCGCCGTCGACTTCCGGTAGCGACGTGATCGCGTCGGGGGCGCTGTCGTCATCGCTCGTGACGACAAGCTACGGCTGGATCGATGTCGCCCTGTCGCCGAATCCGGCGCTTGTACCGGGCACGAGCTATTGGATCGTTCTGGACGGCACGAATAACGCGAGCAACTATTACGTGATCGGCGCGAATCTCGACACGAGCTATGCTTCGGGCACGGCGAAGACCGGAACGCTTGGCGGATCGTGGTCGAATGCGGGCTATGACGCCTACTTCCGCGTCTATCTCGGCGGATTTTTCGGACAGATCACGGGCATCAGCCAGTACAATCCGATCTATGTCGGCACGACCGCGTCCGATACGGCGTGGGCGCACGGCGCCTCGTATGTGCAGGCGGCCGGAACGCTTCGCTGCCAGGACCAGCTGTTGAACAATAAGGCGTGCGACCAGTCCTATCCGGATCCGTCCCAGGCGAACTGGCCGGTTTCGAACGGCAACATCAGCGACTGGGAGGCCGCCGCGGCGGCTGGCGGCGTCATAAGCGGAAACGACACGATATCCGGCGGCACCACGGTCACGCTCGGTCCGAAGAAGATCAACGGAAATCTCGACGTGACTGGCGGTTCGACGCTCGTCGTGTCCGGCACGCTCTATGTGACAGGCACCGTGACGATCGACGGCGGCTCGACGGTGAAACTTTCGTCTGCTTACGGCACGAATGACGGCGTCATCGTTGCGGACGGCATCGTGTCCATCTCGGGCGGCGGCGATGCGACGGGCGACGGGCAATCCGGAAGCTATATCATGATCCTCACGACGTCGAATTGCGCCGGCGGTTCCACCTGCAGCGGCAATTATGCGGTTTCCATCTCCGGCGGCTCGGGCGCGGTCATTCTGAACGCCCAGAACGGCTGGATTCACGTGACTGGCGGCTCGAACCTGAACGAAGCGACGGCGAACGGCATGCTCATCGACGGCGGCTCGGCCGTCACTTACCAGAGCGGCCTGGCAAACATGAACTTTTCGTCCGGCCCGTCCGGCGGCTACAACATCACGAGCTGGAACGAGGCGGGGAATTGAAAAATCCGCGCCGCGTGGTATCATCGGGGTATGGACAGCGACAAGCGGACACTCTCCGTCACCATCACGCCGAGCTCGATATTCAAGGGCATTTTGCTCGTACTGCTCGTTTGGTTCCTTTTTTACATCAAGGATATCGTTCTCGTCGTCCTGACCGCCGTCGTCCTCGCGTCCGGCATCGAGCCGGTCATCCAGTGGTTGTCGCGTTTCAAGCTCCGCCGCGTCGTCGCGGCCATCGTCTCATATCTCTGCCTCATTGCCGTTTTCAGCGGACTCATGTATTTCTTCGTGCCGGCGGTGCTCGACGAGACGTCGTCGTTCCTGACCGAATTGCCGAACTATCTCGATTCGACGACTCTCTGGAATCCGCTCAACATTCCGACATCCGACGTGACCGCGTCGCAAAAAGTGGTGAGCACCGTTTCGCAAGGCCTCAATAATCCGTCCGCGCTCGTGAAGACCGCCGCAGCGAAAGCCGGCTCGTCCGCTTCGTCCGGCACGTTCGGCATCGGCGATCTCATCGAAGGCGTGCAGAATCTCACCTCGAGCACGTCCGGCAGCTTCTTTACCATCGTGTCGTCGGTGTTCGGCGGCCTCCTGTCGTTCATCCTCATCATCGTGCTGTCGTTCTATCTCGCCGTGCAGGAAGACGGCGTGGCGAAATTCCTCGACCTGGTCACGCCGGTCAAGCATGAAAAATATGTCGTCGACTTGTGGAAACGCTCGCAGAAGAAGATCGGCCAGTGGATGCAGGGGCAACTGCTCCTCGGCGTGCTTGTCGGCGTCCTTCTCTACCTCGGCCTCATGATCCTCGGCGTGAAGAACGCGCTGCTCCTCGCCCTCATTTCCGGCGCGCTCGAGATCATTCCGGTCTTCGGTCCGATCATCGCTTCGATCCCGTCGATCATCATGGGCTTCACGGGCGGCGGCGTGACGCTCGCGCTTCTCGTCATCGGTCTTTACGTCATCGTCCAGCAGTTCGAGAGCCATCTCATCTATCCCTTGGTAGTGCGCAAGATCATCGGCGTTTCGCCGATCCTCGTCATCCTTTCGCTCATCATCGGGGCGAAGCTCGCCGGATTCCTCGGCATCGTGCTTGCCGTGCCGCTCATCTCGATCCTCATGGAGTTCATGGAAGACGTCGAGAAGCGCAAGGTCCTCTTCTGGAAGAAGGCGAGCGAGCTCGAGCACCTCTGATCATGTCCGCAAAACCGCCATTCTACATCACGACGACCCTGCCGTACGTCAATTCCGATCCGCATATCGGCTTTGCGCTCGAGATCATCCGGGCCGACGCCGTTGCGCGCTTCAAGGAATCGCAAGGCTTTGACGTCTTTTTCAATACCGGCACGGACGAGCACGGCGCGAAGATCTTCCAGCGGGCGAAGGAAGAGGGGATCGATCCGCAGGCCTTCGTCGACCGCGCGGCGAAGCAGTACACGGATCTCTTGCCGCGGCTCGGCATCCTGCCGGAGGTCAACTTCATCAGGACGACGGACGGTCATCACGTGAAGGCGGCTCAGGAATTCTGGAAGCGTTGCGATGCGAACGGTTTCATCTACAAGAAGGATTACGAGATCAAATATTGCGTCGGCTGCGAGCTTGAGAAGACCGAGTCCGAGCTCGTCGACGGCAAGTGTCCGCTCCACCCGAATCTGACGATCGAGATCATCAAGGAGCAGAACTATTTCTTCAAATTCTCCGAATTCCAGCACAAGCTCCTCGAGTTCTACGACAAGCGCCGCGATTTCGTCATACCCGATTTCCGCTACAACGAGATCCGCTCGTTCGTCTCGCGCGGTCTCGCCGATTTTTCCATCTCGCGCCTGAAGGAGAAAATGCCCTGGGGCATCGAGGTGCCCGGCGATCCCGAGCAGGTCATGTACGTCTGGTTCGACGCGCTCGTCAATTACATTTCCGCGATCGGCTGGCCGGACGAGATCGAGCGGTTCGAACGCTGGCAGAAGCGGACCGGGGGCATGGTGCAGTACTGCGGCAAGGACAACCTCCGCCAGCAGGCGGCCATGTGGCAGGCCATGCTCATGGCGGCGGGGCTGCCGAACTCGCAGACGATCGTCATCGACGGCTTCGTCACGGGCGCGGGCGGCATCAAGATGTCGAAATCCCTCGGCAATACGATCGATCCGGTGGAACTGGTGAACGAATACGGCACGGACGCCCTGCGCTATTACGTCCTGCGGGAGGCGTCACCGTTCGAGGACTCGCCGTTCACGAAGGAATCGTTCAAAGAAGCGTACAATGCCGGCCTTGCGAACGGGCTCGGAAATCTCGTCTCGCGCGTGATGACGATGGCGGAAAACAATCTTGATAAGCCGGTGGACACGTCAACTTTTTCTCAAAGTGAATATGAACATGCCTTTGAAAAGTTTAACCTGCAAGAAGCCACGAATGTCATCTGGCAGAAAATCGCCGTCATGGACGCAAAGATCCAGAATAGCCAGCCGTTCAAGCTTGTAAAAACAGACAAGACAAAGGCGATCGTTATCATCGAGGATCTGGTCAAAGATTTGTCGGCGATCGGCCAATTGCTTCAGCCGCTTCTTCCCGAAACATCGGAAAAAATTCTCGCCCTCATCAAGACAAACAAGAAACCGGCAACGCCGCTCTTCGTCCGCAAAGACTAGATTGTCCACAGATTGACTCTCTCCGCGCATTTGGTATTACTAATGCGAAAGGTCTTTGGTTTTGACCAAAAAATTGAGGAGGAAGGAATGGAACAAGTACCGTTGCTTTCCGGCATTGTTCCCGTCGGCGATACGGGAGCGAGGGTTTTTTCGCCGGATCGGGATCTTTCCTCCGAGGATGTTTGGGGGAAAAGGCCGAAAAAAGCTGACGCCTGGACGAAAGATGACATCGATGAGTTCGTCAGGCGATACGATGCATGCATCGATGCCGAAAACAGTTTCGTGTTTCTGTGCAACGACAATGATGATCTGTATATCTGCGTCGCGCATCGGAACGGCTCGGGCGTCCATGTCATGCAGTCGGTGTGGTCAAGCCAGGCGCAACTGTTCGCGCCGCGGGACAAGGCCGTCCTGCGCACCTGACCCTTCGGATATTTCCGGAGGGTCTTTTTGTTTGCATTTTTTCCCGTCCGCCGTATGCTTGTCGCATGGAAATGAAATTCATCGATATCCATTCGCATCTCTCGTTCGCCGATTACGGCGGCGACCGTGACGCGCTGCTTGCGCGCATGCGTGCGGCTGGCGTTGGCACGATCACGGTCGGCACGGATCTTGCAAGTTCGATCGAGGCGGTGCGGCTTGCGGAGAAGCATGACGGCATATGGGCGTCGATAGGCGTGCACCCGAAGGACAATCCGTCGCTTCCGTTCGCGGAGCATGATTTCGCCGAGCTCGCGAAACATCCGAAGGTCGTCGCGATCGGCGAATGCGGACTCGACTATTTTTCACCGAAAGGCAAAGAGCCGGTCTCAGAGGCGGAAAAATCGCGGCAGAAAAAGGAGTTCATCAAACAAATCGAATTTTCCGTGAAATACGGCAAACCGCTCATGCTCCACATCCGCGACGCGCACGACGACGCATACGAGATTTTGAAAAAATATCCGAAAGCCCGAGGGAACCTCCATTTTTTTACCGCAAGCTCTGAAGTCGCGAAGAAATTCATCGATCTCGGTTTTACCGTATCATTTCCCGGCGTGATTACTTTTGCTAAGGAAACGCAGGAAGCGGTGAAGAATATCCCGCTCGATAAAATGCACGCCGAGACGGATTCGCCGTTTGCCGCACCGGTGCCGTACCGCGGCAAGCGCAACGAGCCGACCTACGTCATCGAAATCGTCAAAAAGATCGCCGAACTCCGCGGCGAGGATTTCGAGAAAGTGAGGGAACAATTGCTTGAAAATGCGAGAAAAACATTTACTATAGGCATATGATCGAACCGAAAACCCTCATCACCAAACCTTCGCGCGATTACGAGCTCCTCGATTCCGGGAACGGAGAGAAGCTCGAGCGGTGGGGAAAATATGTCCTGCGGCGGCCGGATCCGCAGGCGCTGTGGAACAAGAATCTGCCGGAAAGCGAATGGAAAAGCGCGGATGCGGTTTTTGATGCAAATAAAAAAGTCTGGAAAAAGAAAAATGAGAGCATGCGGAACGAGTGGCAGGTTTCGTTCGGCGATGTGAAGTTCAACGTGAAGCCGACGGCGTTCAAGCACACCGGCGTCTTTCCCGAGCAGGAGCCGAACTGGCAATGGACTGCGGAGAAAATACAAAATGCCGGCCGGCCGGTGAAAGTTTTGAATCTTTTCGGCTACACGGGCGGGGCGACGCTTGCCGCGCTTTCCGCCGGAGCGGACGTGACGCACGTGGACGGATCGAAAGCGGCGGTGAATTGGGCAAAGGAAAACGCCGCGATTTCGGATCTCGATAAGAAACCGGTGCGCTGGCTCGTGGACGATGCGCGCAAATTCGTCATGCGCGAGATCAAGCGCGGAGGGAAGTATGATGCGATCGTCATGGATCCGCCGGCGTTCGGCCGCGGCGGCAAGGGCGAGATCTGGAAGATCGAAACCGACCTGCTCAAACTCCTCGAGGATTGCGCGAAGATCCTTTCGGATGATCCGCTCTTTTTCATCGTGAACGGCTACGCGTCCGGTTATTCCGCGACGGCGTATGTTAATGCGCTCGAACCGATCATGAAAACGTATGGCGGCGCGTTCGAACACGGCGAACTCGCGATACAGGAATCGAAATCGGAGAGGCTTTTGCCGGCAGGAATCTTTGTTCGATTCAGCAAATGACATGGAGGTGCTTTTGGACGGGAAAGTCGTGCGCAATGCGATCGCCGCAAAATTGTCGGCGGAAATAGCGAAGCTCGGCAAAAAGCCGACGCTTGCCATCATCCAGGTCGGCGATGACGAGCGTTCATCGGTCTATATTGGGCAAAAGAAGATCTTCGGCGAGAAGATCGGTTGTTCGGTTGACCATGTCCGTTTCGCGTCATCGGTTCCCGAAAACGAAATCGTCGGAAAAATAACGGAACTCAATCGGGACGAACGAGTGCACGGGATCATCGTGCAGCTGCCGTTGCCGTCCGGCTTCGATGAAAAGAAGATCACCGAAGCGATCGATCCGAAAAAGGACGTCGACGGATTGCATTCCGAAAATATGAGACGTCTCGAGGAAGATCGTGGCGGAGGATTCGTTCCGGCGACGGCGAAGGGCGTGCTTTCGCTCCTTGATTTTTATAAAATTTCGATCAAAGGAAAAAAGGCGGCAGTGATCGGCCGTTCGCGTCTTGTCGGCCGTCCGGTCGCTCTTTTGCTCGCGCATCGGGGAGCGTCCGTCACCGTCTGCCACCGCGGCACGAAGGATGTTCCCGCGGAAACGAGGAAAGCGGATATCTTCGTTGCCGCGGCCGGACATCCGGCGCTCGTCACGAACGACTTTGTCCGTCCCGGCCAGGTGGTCATCGATGTCGGCATTACGAAAAGAGGCGACAAAATCGTCGGCGATGTCGATTTTGAGGCCGTATCCGGGGTTGTTTCGGCGATTACGCCCGTCCCCGGCGGCATCGGTCCTCTGACCGTCGTTTCGCTTTTTGAGAATCTTCTGATAGCATACCAAGAAGAGAAAGGTCTGAAATAATTTATCAGCGAATAGCAATAACGCATATGGAAAACAATACGAACAACGGCATGCATTGGTGTTCGGGTCGGCGCGCATGGAGGATCCTCTGGGTCGTCATCATTGCGGTGATCGTCGGATCGGCGGTCGCGAGCGGTTTCGGTTGGAGGGGCCACAAGAATGACCAGCAGGACACGATCGTCATTTCCGGCACCGGTAAGGTGGTGGTGAAGCCGGACATGGCCACGGTCTCGTTCTCGGTCATGCAGGAGAACATGGATGTCTCGAAGGCGTCCGATGCGGTGAATACGAAGATCGCGGCGATCACGAAAGCGCTCGCCGCGGACGGCGTCGCGGATGCGGATATCACGACGACCGATTACAGCGTCTATCCGCGCTACAACTACGTCAACACGACCGTTCCGAACGGATCGATGATGCCGATCCCGGTCGGCGGTACGCAGGTGCTCGCCGGTTATGACGTGACGCAGTCGATCGAAGTGAAGATCCGCGACCTCTCGAAAGCAGGCAATGTCGTCACCGACCTCACCGGTCTTGGCGTGACGAACATGAGCGGTCTCAATTTCACCGAGGACAAGTATGACGACCTCGTGAAGCAGGCGCGCGACCAGGCGATCGCCGACGCGAGGAGCCAGGCCGATTCGCTCGCCAAATCGCTCGGCGTGCGGCTCGACAAGATCGTCGGCTATTCCGACAA
>JAGWZI010000006.1 GCA_018968925.1 Patescibacteria group bacterium
GCGGCTTTCGCCATTGCCTTAGGCCCGACTAACCCTTCGCTGATTGTCATCGCGAAGGAAACCTCGGTTTTTCGGTGTGCGGGGTTCTCACCCGCATTGTGGTTACTTGTGCCAACATTCTTCCTTCAACACGCTCCACCGTGCCTCTCGGCTTCGGCTTCATCGCGGAGTTGAATACTCTCCTACCACTGCACCCGCGCGAACGCGGATACAATCCTCAGTTTCGGTATCATGTTTAACCCCGATCATCTGCGGCGCAAAATCTCTGAGTAAGTGAGCTGTTACGCTATCTTGAAAGGATGGCTGCCTCTAAGCCAACCTCCTTACTGTCAAAGAAAAATTACCACCTTCAGTGTACTGAACATGAATTTTGGGACCTTAAATAGAGATGCGGGCTGTTTCCCTTTTGACCATGGGGCTTAGCCTCCACAGTCTAACTGCTATACAATGTTACTTCTCGGTATTCGGAGTTTGATAGGTCTTGCGGTATTTCTACCTGTCAAGACCTTCCAGTGCTCTACCCCCGGAAGGTACATATAACGCTAGCCCTAGAGCTATTTCGGAGAGAACCAGCTATTCCCAGGCTCGGTTAGCTTTTCACTTCTTGTCTCAAATCATCCGATAGTATTGCACGGCTAACCGGTGCGGGCCTCCCCCGCCATTTCTGGCGGGTTCACCCTGTTCAAGACAAGCTCGCTCTGGCTTCGGGTCTGATCTGGAAAACAAACGCGCTATTCACACTCGGTTTCCCTGTGGCTCCGCCCGTAAAGGGCTTAGCCTGCTTCGCAGATCAACTCGTTGGCTCATTCTTCAATAGGCACGCCGTGACGGACCGCACACTGCACGGAATTTTTTCTGTGCAACGTGCGACCCGCTCCGACTCCTTGTAGGCATATGGTTTCAGGTCTATTTCACCGCCCTCACCGGGCTGCTTTTCACCTTTCCCTCACGGTACTAGTTCACTATCGATCTCTGACAATATTTAGCCTTGCCGGTTAGTACCGGCGGATTCCCTCAAGCTATTCGTGTCCTGAGGTACTCAAGAACGGCAACAAAAAAGACGTGAGTAGTTTCGCTTACGGGACTATTACCCCCTCGGGTTCTGCTTCCCAGCAGATTCTGCTACCACCACGTTTTGTGACTTTTCTCGATATAAATATCGACGCTGCCGCCTTACAACACCGATCACAAACTTCACGCGCAAAGACTTGTGCGCAAAGTTTGTGATCGGTTTGGGCTGTTTCCGTTTCGCTCGCCGCTACTCGGGAGATTGCGATCTTGCGATCATTGTTTTCTTTTCCTCTGGGTACTGAAATGTTTTACTTCCCCAGGTATGCACCGTACCGAAATGGCACGGTATCCGATAAATCGGATAGGTTTCCCCATTCGGACATCTCCGGATCAAAGGTTGCTCGGCACCTCCCCGGAGCGTATCGCCGCCAGCTCGCGTCCTTCTTCGCTTGTCAGAGTCAAGGCATCCACCATACGCCCTTAAATTTCCTATTCGGAAATTTAAAAACCACAACTGCCGCATCCGCTTCAAACGGATACGGCCATGTTTCGACCTGTCATGTGGAATCAATCCGCACGACAGATCATTTTTACCTGCCTGTCTGCGCCGCCTGAAAGACCCCGTCCGACATAGGTCGGACGAAACCGGCGGCGCGACAGAATTCAGTTGTCAATTTTCGTTCGTTCCGATGAAAAAACCGCCTTCCGGCGGCTCATGGAGTCAATGCCAAAGCATTGGCTATATGAACCGCTGTAAAAATTGGTTTTTGTTCTGCATATCTGAGCCAGGAGAGTATAGCGGAAATCAAAATAAAGTCAAGGAAAATAAGCCGATTTCGGGGATTTCCTGTGTACAAAATGCGGAAACCGGTTTTGAGCCTTATTTTGCAAGGGAGAAAAGAAAAACACCCCCGAAAAAACAGGGGTGTTTCGAACGAAAGATCAGCCGGCGATTTCAAATAGCCTAAGCGCTTTCCGCACGTACGCTCCGGCTAAAGCGAGATCAAGACCGTCATCTTTGTTCCGCAAACGGCCCTCGGCATCGATGGAAAGACGCGGGAACTCCTTTGCGAGAAGCGCGACCGCGTCGAGCGTTTCGGCGGAAAGACCGCCGGCGATGCCGAGACCGATCTGCATGTTCTTCGCGGAAAGAGCCTCGAGATGGCCGCGCATGCGATCGACATCGAGCAACTGTCCTTTCCCGCCTGACGGGTCGAGAAGAACCGTATCGACAAGAATGTCGTACTCCCCGATCTTCTCGGCAAGCCTTTTCGGCGAATTGCCGATCATCGTGAACGCGTAGCCGCCGACCTGTAGCACGATCGACGGAAGCCTTCCCCGCCGTTCAATATGCCCTTTGACGTATTTCTCGATGCTGCCGGGATCCGGCCACGGAATGTTCAACTGAAATCCGTGCAGATGCTCTCCGCCCCACGAATGCTCGAGAACCGTGAGCTGTTGGTCCAGCGTTTCCGGATCATCGGTATTGTAGTGGATGAGGTTCAACGTATGCGCCGAATCGGGAAAAATATCGCTGATGCCGTGCATGTCCGGATACCGATTCGGATATTTGTTGCGGATATTGCGCACGGTCTTCCAGCTTGCAAGGACTCCGACCATGAGAAGGCACTTTTCATTCTCCGGAAAAACTTCCAGACATGCGTCGACTTCCCTCTTCAACATGAACCCGGTGATGCCGATGTATGGTTTCATTGCACGACTCCTTCCTCTTTTTTCAAAGAAAAAACTCCTGGTTTGATAGTACAGGAGCTTTCCGAAAAATCAATATAGATCTTTTTATCCCAAAATGTGCCCGAGATCGGTCTCGTAGATGACCATTTCCTGGATGTGGCGGTATTTGAGGACTTCGTTTTGCTTGAACCAAAGGTTGATCTCATTCTTCGCTTCGTCGACGGAACCGGACGCGTGGATGACGTTGCGCACCGCGCGGCCGTCCGTGTCGGCAAGCTGATAGGAATCGAGGACGAGATCGCCGCGGATCGTGCCGACATCGGACGTGAGCGGCTCGGTCGAGCCGACAAGCTTGCGCACGAGCGCGACCGCATGCGCCCCTTCGAGGACGAATGCGACGACCGGGCCGGACGTGAAGTATTCGACGAGATTGCCGAGCACGCGCTTGCCGATATTCAAGGGATCGTTCGACGGCGCTTTCAGGCCTTTCTTCTCGTAACCGGCGATGGTTTTCTCGCCGACTTTGCGGAGCCACTCGGGGTCGAGCGTGTAATGCTTCTCGGCCTGCTCGCGCGTCGGCACGAGCATCTTCATGGCGACGAGCTTCAGGCCGACCTTTTCGAAGCGGCCGATGATCTCGCCGACGAGCGACCTTTGCACGCCGTCCGGTTTCACGATGACGAATGTCTGTTCGGTTTTCATGGTTATACCTTTATATCAGGTTTTTTGTATTTTTCCAAAATCGCCCGCTCCACTTCCTGCCGGTCGGCGCCGTATTTCTGATACGACAATTCCTTTATTTTATCAATGAACAGTTTGTCGCCGCGCGGCGGCAGGTTCGTGAGAAGCGAGAACGGTTTCGTCGGCTTGCCGCGCGAAAGCAGCTTGATGTACGAGTGGTGCATCTCGATGTTCATGAGATCATTCGCGGAAAAGACCGGCGCGAACTGCTTGGCGAGATATTCGGCATCATCCGATGATACCCGGAAGACGTCCATGGTGCCGACGTTGCCGAAAACGGCGTCCTTGATCTTCTCGTCGAGCTGCTTGATGAATTGGTGTGCCACCGTGAGCGAAAGCTTGTACTTGCGCGCTTCGGAGAGGATGACGGCGATCGAGTCGGTCGTGACGTTCTGAAATTCGTCGATATACAGATAGAACGGCGGCAGATCGGCGCCGAGGGAATCAACGCGCGAGAGCGCGGCCATCAGGATCTTGCCGACGATAATGAGACCGATCAGGTTCGAATTGATGTCGCCGAGCCGGCCTTTCGCCAGATTGACGAGGAGAATTTTCTTGTTGTCCATCACGTCCCGGAAATCGAACGCGGATTTCTCCTGCGAGACGATCGGCCGCATGATGTCGTTCGACAGGAAGACGTCGAATTTCGAGGTGATGTAGGGCACGATGTTCGCAAGCGACGCTTCCCCGCCGGCCTTTGCCGCGATCTCGCGCCAGAACTGGATGACGATCGGGTTCTTGCATTTTGCAAGCTTCAGCTCGCGATATGCCTTGTCGGAAAGCACGCGCGAAACATCAAGCAGGGTCGATCCCGATTCCGGGTCCTCGATCGTGAGCATCACCGCGTTCCGGAAATACTGCTCGAACATCGGGCCGCCCGCGGTCTTCATGTCGAACAATTTATTGAAAATGGAAAGCATCTCGTTCACCACGAAGGTCTTCTGCTCCGGAAACCGTCTGTCATATTCGAGCATGTTGAGCCCCATCGGCCGCTCGGTGTGGCTCGGGTCGAAATAGATGACGTCGCCGTATCGCTCGGGCGGAATGTACGAAAGGACTTCCTGGATGTCCGAACCGTGCGGATCGAGCATGCAGACGCCGTCGCCCGCGAGAATGTCCTGGCGGATCATCGATTTCAGCATCGTCGTCTTGCCGGTGCCGGTCTGGCCGATGAGATAGACGTGCCGCAGGCGGTCTTCGGCCGAAATGTGCACCGGCGTGCGAACGTTCCGGTAGACGTTCTCGCCGAGAAGGATGCCGTCCATCGGCAGATCGAGCGGTGCGGGCGCAGACACGGCATTCGTCTGGCGGAGTTCCGACGAGCGGCTCGCGGTGCCTTCCGGCAGATGCATGACAGTCGTCAGTTCTTTCGTACTCAGCGTGAGCGCGCGGCGGTCGTCGAAAAGGCGGAAGGAAAAATCCCGCGCCATTTCGAGGAGCCGCTTGCCTTCAACGCGGTCGAAGACAAAGCGGTTGCCGGAGGTATTTTCAAACTGGTTGAACGACGATTCGATATCGGCGAGGATCGCTCCGGCGCGCTCGCGCGAGGCGGCCGATGCCATGATGCGGATATTGACGGAAAGCAGCGGGTTCGCCGTCTTCTTCCTCACCGCTTCGACTTTCGTCGCGTTCGGCGCCGCCGATGTGCCGTCTTTCTTCTGTTTTTCCATGCCCACGAGCTGGGCTCCCGCGTGCTTGAACATGTTGAGGAACGAAATGTCCGCCTCATCGAGCGCGGCTTTGAACGGCATTCCCTTCTCGAGCCCTTTCAGCACGCGCTGGAAAAAACCCATCATCTCGCGCGGTGCCGGTTTCACGACAATCTCGACGGACGCGCCCTCGCCGACCTTCGCGATCTTTGAGAAGCTCTCGACAAGGACGGCAAGCGGATCGTGATCGTACTCCTCGTACGTCCGGATCGGCAGGACGGCGTTCGCAGCGAGCGCGGCGTACGATCCGACGTAATCGCCCGATTCATTGAAAATATTGTAATCGTCTTTCTTCTCGGCGATCACGGCGTCGGGAAAGACCGATTGGAGCTGTTTCTCGAAAAGCGTCCGCTTGCCGTCCGGCACCGCCATATAGAGCACGGTCTCGTTCGATCCTTTGGCGCTCGCAAGCTCGATCGAAAAATATCCCGGGCCGTTCGCATCGTCGCGCTCGACCGAAAGCATGCCGGCATAGAACTGCTCCATTTTCGAGACGAGCTCCTTGAGCCCTTTCGTTTTTTTGTCCTCGTCCTTGCCTGCAGCCGGCAGCGAAACCTCAAATAATGTCATGGCAAGCGCTTTCCAGATCGGACCGCGTTCGTTTTTACCGGTCGCGAAACCCGCTTTGACGTATTGAACAAGGAAACGCTCGAAGTCGTCGGCGACATGCGGGTCGCGGAGACCTTCGACGACGGAGAGCGTATTGAGCACGCCTTTTTCCTGGAGGACCGTGATGAGCTCGGCCATCTTTTGGTCGTGAGCTTCGGGCGCAAGATCGAGGACGATCGCTTCGCGTTCGGGATGCTTCAGCACATATTCTTTTGCAAGCATGTCGTCCGCATCGCGCTCAGCATGTTTTCTGATCTCGCGACTGACCACTTCTTCCCGACGCGCCGTTTCGCCGCGTTCGGCAAGCGCCGCTTCGTGCCGCTTGACCTGCTCTCGCAGGAAGGAAAGCTCTTCTTCAGGCGTCCTGAATTTCTGCTCGGAAACATCGGCGAATCGTTCTGCCATATTTTCCGTATTATAACACACGAAATCGGGCAATCTGCTATACTAAAGGCCATGGAAAAGAAGGAAAAGCGGCATATCGCGATTCAAATTACCGCAAGCATCATCCTCCTTGCGGCGGGTTTTGCCGCGGGCTACGCTGTCATGCATGCGAAAACGACCGACCTCGTCCGGAGCATCAGGCCGGTGCACGAGAACAATTTCAATTATCAGTTCGTCTTCCCGCTCCTGAAATACGATTTCGGCGCCGCGCGTCCGTATCTCGAGGACAAGGATCTCGAGCAGAAAATAAACGCGTATGTCCAAAACGCCTACGAAAACAACCGGGCTGAGAGCATCTCCGTCTATGAGGCGAATCTCCTCGATAACGATTGGGCCGGCGTCAACGCGGATGCCGAATATCATCCTGCAAGCATGATGAAAGTGCTTATCATGATCGCCTATTATCGGCAGTCGCAGCTTGATCCGGCAATCATGAACCAACGGTTCATATATACGGAACCGATCGCCGATCAGGCGAATGCGATCGAATACAATCTGCCGTCCGATCTCGTCGTCGGACAGACATATAACGTCCGCGACCTGATCGCCCTCATGATTGAGCGTTCCGATAATGGCGCCGAGACCTTGCTTCTCGACAATTCGAACCAGACGATCCTGAACGACATCTATCATGATCTCGGCATCGAGGTGCCGACCGACGTGCCCGACTTCACGATCTCGCCGCGCACGTATTCGGCATTCATCCGCATCCTCTACAATACGACGTATCTGACCGACGCGGAATCAGAAGCGGCATTGTCGCTCATGGCGAGCACGACGTTCACAAAAGCGCTCGCCGCAGGCGTGCCGGCAGATGTCACCGTCGCCCACAAATACGGCGAGCATGTCGACACCGACGCCGCGAACGCGGTGACCGCGACCGAACTTCACGACTGCGGCATCGTTTATGCCGAAAATCCCTACCAGATCTGCGTCATGACAAAAGGCTATCCCGACGAGACCGAAGCCGATCTCGCCGGCATCATCAAGGATATCTCCGCTCTCGTGTACCGGTATAAAAATTCGGCGGAAAACAACTAGACCTCCGTCAAAATTTCCACGCCTTTCGCGGTAATAACGATCGTGTGCTCGAAATGCGCGGCGCGCGAACCGTCCGCCGTCTTGTACGTATAGCCGTCATCGTCGAGATAGACGTTCTTGCTGCCCGCAGTAAACATCGGCTCAATGGCGAGCACCATGCCCGGTTTGAGCTTCTCGCCGCTTCCCTTTCTGCCGAAATTCGGCACGTACGGATCCTCGTGCACCTTGTAGCCGACGCCGTGGCCGCAGAGCTCTTCGACGACGCCAAAGCCCGCCGCCTGACCGACGCGCTCGACCGCGTATCCGATGTCGCCGATATGACCGCCGCCTTTTACCGCCTTGATGCCGGCAAAGAGCGCTTTCTCGGTCGCCAAAACAAGCTTTTCCGCTTCCGCATCCGCCGCACCGACGACGACCGTCGCCGCAGTGTCGGTGATGAGTCCCCGATGCGTGAGGCACATGTCGAACGAGACAATATCGCCGTTCGCGAGGATCTTCGGATGCTCGTTCGGAATGCCGTGGACGACCTCGTCGTTCACGGAGATGCAGACGGACGCCGGGTATGGTCGCTTCGCGCCCTTCGGCCGGTAGCCGAGAAGCGACGGCACATCGCCGCCTTCGCGAGCCATTTTTTCGGCAAGCGCATCGAGATCGGCCGTCGAGACGCCGATCTTTGCGGCATTGCGCAAGGCCTGCATGATGGCGGCAAGCCGCCTGCCGCCTTCGCGCAGGATTTTTATCTCTTCGGGAGTTTTGATGGTGATCATTTCGAGAATCCGAGCTTATGCATGAGATCGGCGTCGACAGCGTCCGGCGTCTGTTCTCCGTCGATGTCAAGCACGACGCAGTCCTTGTTCGTGCGGAAAAATTCTAATGCCGGCACAACGTCCTTGTCGAACCAGTTCATGCGGTTCTCGATGGCGGATGGAATGTCGTCCGAGCGGGCGCGAGCGGTGAGACGGGCGGTCGCCGATGCGCGGGAGACTTCGATATTGAGAATCTTGTAATTCGCGATCTCGAGGAATTTCATGGTGCTGTCGAGAAAGACCGCCTCGACGAGCTTGCGCGGCGCGCCGTCAAAAATGAGCTGTTCCGTACCGGTAAAATGCTCGATAATGTAGTTGATCCAGAGGCCGATAATAACCGGGTCCGGCGCGAGATTGCCCGCTTCGATCAGGCGCTTGACGATCTTTTGCACGTACGAATCACCTTTCGCGTATGCGCGCAGGAATGCGCCAGTCTCGATATGCAAAAACGGCATGTCATGCCTTGCAAAATAGTCTTTGAGCATCGCGACCTGCGTCCCCTTGCCGGAACCGGACCGGCCCATGAAGACATACGCCATCGGTGCGGGTTTTTTCAAATCGGTTTTCCTGGCCATGGCGGCGATTATACCATGAACTGTCCGCCGGGCGGAAACCTAGTACTCGCGCATCGTGATCTGCGCATCGACTTTCTTGATGAGATCGATGATGACTGATACGACGATGAGGAGCGCAGTGCCGCCGACGGCAAGCGACGTGATGCCGGTAAGCGACCGGACAGCGAACGGCAGAACGGCAAGCACCGCAAGGAACGTCGCGCCGACAAGCGTAATGCGCGTCAGGACTTTGGCGAGATATTCCGAGGTCGCCTGGCCCGGACGGACTCCCGGGATGAATGCACCCGACTGCTGGAGATTCTTCGCGATCTGGTCGGGATCAAACGTGACCGCTGTGTAAAAATACGTGAAGAGAAAGACAAGGACGAAATACAGGATGCCGTAGATCCAGACATTCGATATCCAGGCGTTCAGCGTCGCCGAGATCGATTTGATCGTCGGGCTCGCGGCAAGCGTCGAGAGGTATTTGAAGATCATCTGCGGGAACAAGAGGATCGACATGCCGAAGATGATCGGCATGACGCCGGCCTGCGCGATGCGGAGCGGCAGGTAGGTCGACATGCCGCCCGTCGTCGCGCCGCCGCGCACGGTTTTCGCATACGTGACCGGCACCGGACGCTCAGCCTCGGAAATGAAGACGACACCGTAGATGACCGCGAGCGTGAACGCGGCGAGCAGGACGTACATTGGGATCTCGGACACGGAGAAGATGACGGACAATTGGCTCACGGTGCCCGGCAGGCTCGCCACGATGCCCGCAAAGATGAGAAGCGACACGCCGTTGCCGATGCCGAATTCGGTCATGAGCTCGCCAAGCCACATGAAGAGCATGGAACCCGCGGTGATGACGACCATATTGACGAGAAGCTCGGGCCGAGTGAGGTTCGCGATGATGCCGGCCGAAGCGAGAAGCGAGAGGAATCCGAACGCCTGGAGGAACGCGATCGGCACCGTGATGACCCGCGAGATCTGGTTGAACTTGGCGCGGCCGGCGTCGCCCTCCTCCTGGTACATCGACTTCAACTTGCCGGACACCATGGTAAGCAGCTGCATGGCGACGGACGCCGTGATGTACGGCGAGACGCCCAGCATGACGATCGAAAGGCGCGACATGCCGCCGCCCGAAAAAATATTCAAAAAGCTGAAGAACTGGCTGCCTGAGAAGAACTCATCGAGCTTCGCCGCGTTGATACCCGGCACCGGGATGGTGGCAAGCAGGCGCGAAAGAAGAAGCGTGAGCGCGAGAAAAAGGATCCTGCCGCGCAGACCCTTGTCCTGCCAGATCATGCCGAGCTTCTCCGAGAATTTCATAAAGATTATTTGACCGAACCGCCGGCCTTTTCAATCTTGGCTTTCGCTTCGGCCGACGCGAGGCAACCGGTGACGGAGAGTTTCTTCGTGATATCGCCTGTGCCGAGGATCTTCACGGACGGCATTTGTCCGCCGCGAACGCGAACGAGTCCCTTGCCGGCGAGGATCGCCGGCGTGACCGCGTCTCCTGCGGAAAACACCGCGTCGAGCGCGACAAGGTTGACCACCGCCGGTTTTGCACGGAACGCGACGTTGCTGTTCTTGCCGCGGCCGCGGAGCTTCGGCATGCGCTTGATGATGTCGCGCATTTCCGGACGGCCTTTATGGCCGGCGCGGGCCGTCTGGCCCTTGCCGCCGCGGCCGGATGTCTTGCCGCGCTTGCCGCCGCGGCCGATCATCGGATATTTCTTATTCGGGGTCTTGCGGACCAGTTCGTGGATTTTCATATGATTATTCTGCGGATTTCTCCGATTTCTCCTTGACCTCTTCCTTCGCGTCGGCAAAGAGCACGGCCGGCTTTTTCTTGGCAAACGCCGAAAGCGCCATGACCGCCGCGCGGGCGATGTTGAGCTTGTTCTTTGACGGCGAGACGATTTTCGCCGTCACGTCCGTGATGCCGGCAAGCTCGATGACGTTCTTCACCGCGCTGCCTGCCGAGACGCCGCGGCCCGGTGCCGGGATGATCATGACGCGACCCGAGGAATATTTTGCCGACACGTCGTGCGGAACGGACATCGATTTCGTGAGCGAAAGCTCGACGATATTTTTTTTCGCGCTCCGGTACGCCTTGTCGATGGCGGCCGAGGTGTCGTTCGCCTTGCCCGTGCCGACGCCGACGGAACCCTTCCTGTTGCCGATGACCATGGCGATCGAGAAATTCATGCGCTTGCCGCCTTTCGTGACGCGGGTGACGCGGCGGATATTCAAAATTTTCTGGTCAAATTCCGGCTTCACGCGCTCCGGGCGGCCTGCGCTCGGGCGACGGTTCTTCGGACGATCCATGCGCGGACCGCTCCGGCGCGCGAACGGCGCCTTCGGCGCGGCGTTTTCTGCCGGCGCTTGCGGCGCGGTCACGTTCTGCTTCGTTTCTGTGGTTGTCGTTTCAGTCATGATATTAGAATTCAAGTCCTCCTTCGCGGGCGCCGTCGGCGAACGCCTTGATCTTGCCGGTATAAATGAACCCGCCGCGGTCGAAGACGACTTTCTTCACACCCTTGGCGATGGCAAGCTTCGCAATCTCCTTGCCCGCGTTCTTCGATTTCTCGACGAGGCCCTTGCCCGCCGCTTCCGCCGCGGACGACGCCGCGAGCGTCACGCCTTTCGTATCGTCGATCACCTGTCCGTAGACGGACGTGTTCGACTTGTGCACTGAGAGACGCGGCCGCTCCGCCGTGCCCGAAACCTTCGCGCGGATGCGCGCGTGGCGGGTCGTGACGCTCGTTTGTTTGCTTTTGGTATTCATATGATTATGCGGTCTTCTTGCCCTCCTTTCTGCGGACGACCTCGTCTTCGAAACGGATGCCCTTGCCCTTGTACGGCTCCGGCTTCTTGATGGCGCGGAGTCCTGCGGCAAAGCTCGAGACGAGTTCCTTGTCTATCCCTGCGATGACGAGAACACCCTTGTCGGATGTGATCTTGATGCCTTTCGGGATGGCGACCTTTACCGGGTGCGAGAAGCCGACCTTGAGCGTGATGTCCGCAGGGGCGATGTCGGCCTTGTAGCCGATGCCTTCGACGACCATGCGCTTCACGTATTCCTTGTTCACGCCCGCGATCATGTTCTTGATGTGCGACGCGTACGTGCCCCAGAGCGCCTTGTTTTCGAGCGTCTCGGCGGCGGGCGCGAGCGTGACGTGGTTGTCCGCGACCGCGATACGGATGTTCTTCTTGAACGGGCGGGAAAGTTCGCCGAGCGGTCCCTTGACCGTGACCGTGCCCTGGGCGACCGCGACGGTCGTCTTTTCCGGGATTGCTATGGGTTTTTTGCCGATACGCGACATGATGATGAAAAATTTACCAGATGCGGAAGAGCGCCTCGCCGCCCGCTTTCGCCTTGATCGCCTCCTTGTCGGAGAGGATGCCTGCGGGCGTCGAGAGGATGAGCGCGCCGAAGCCGCCCTTGAACGGACGGATCTCGGAGACCGGCATGTAGACGCGGCGCGACGGTTTCGAGACGCGCGCGACGCCCGCGATCCGCGGCGTTTTTTCCGCGCCATAGGCGAGCTCGATGTCGAGCATCGCGCCGCCCTTCCCCGCCGAGACGGATTTGACGAAGCCGGCGCGCACCAAGGCTTCGGCCACCGCCGATTTCAATTTCGACGCGCGGACGGAGACCGTGTCCTTGCCGACACGGTTGCCGTTCTTGAGACGGATGATGAGATCGCCGATCGTGTCAGTGATTACCATGATGATTTTTTGACGCCCGGGATCTTACCCTCATTCGCGAATTCGCGGAAGCAGATGCGGCAGAGACCGAAGTCGCGCATGAAGCCGTGCTTGCGGCCGCAACGGAAACAGCGCCGAACGACCCGTGAGGCGAATTTCGGCTTCTTTTCCGACCGCGTGATGACTGATTTTTTTGCCATAAGCAAACAAAAAAGCTTCGAAAAGCTTGTGGAACGATACTAGCAAGAAGCCTTGCGAAAGTCAACAAAGGAAACGCCCGCTTCCGCGGGCATCATGGCTTATTTCTTCCCTTTTTTCGACTCATCACCCTTCTTGAAGGGAAAGCCGAGATAATCGAAGAGGGCTTTCGCGGCGGCTTTATCATGCGCCGTCGTGACGATCGTCACCGCCATGCCGAAAACATCTTTCAATTCTTCGTCTGCCGATTCCGGGAAAACGTTGTTCTCTCTCACCGCGATCGTGTAGTTGCCCATGTCGTCGATCGCGCCCGCCGAGAGGCCGCGGAAGTCCTTCGTGCGCGGCAGGGCGACATCGACGAGCTTGTCGAGAAAATCGAACATGCGCGCGCCGCGGAGCGTGACCTGGTAGCCGACAAGGTCGCCCTCGCGCACCTTGAAGGTGGCGACGGATTTCTTGGCGGTCTTCGCCACCGCCTTCTGGCCGGTGATCTTGGCAAGGCGGTCGTCGACGATCTTGTTCTTGTTCTTATCCTTGAACGATCCCGTGCCGACGGAGACGACCACTTTCGTGATCTTCGGCGTCTGCATCGGATTCGTGATATGGAGCACGCCCTTGAGCGCCTCGAATGCCTTCTGCTGTTTTTGCCTGATGGATATCATGGAAATGGTTTATAGTTCCTGGCCGGTCTTCCTCGACGCGCGGACGAATTTCCCGCTGATCATCTTTTTGCCGGTGCGCACGCGCTTGCCGCTCTCGACGAGCATGGCGTTCGAAACGTGGATCGGCATGACCTTCTCGATCGTCTGGCCCTTGCCCGAGGACGTCCGGCGGCGTTCATGCTTTTTGTGCTTGTTCACGCCGTCGACGACGATAAGGTTTTTCTTCGGATACGCGGCAAGCACCTTGCCAGACTTTCCCTTGTCCTTGCCTGCGATGACGATGACATTGTCCCCTTTCTTGATCTTCATAAAAATGATTTAGACGATTTCTGGCGCGAGCGAACCGATCTTCTTGAAACCGAGCTCGACGACCTCGCGCGGGATCGGACCGAAAACGCGGCCGGCGATCGGCTCCTGCTTGCCCTTTTCGATGACGACGACCGCATTCTCGTCGAAGCGGATGTAGGAACCGTCGGCGCGGCGGAACGGTTTCCGCTGGCGGACGATGACGCCGTAGAGAATGTCTTTCTTCTTCACCTGCTTGCGCGGTTCGGCCTTCTGCACCGAGAAAACGACGACTTCACCGATCTCCGCCCAGCGCTTTTTTGACGAGCCGAGCACCTTGAAAATGCGCCCGATGAGCGCTCCCGAATTGTCCGTAACCTGCACGAGTGATCGGTCTTGCAACATGATGGTGAAATTATTTTCTGATGATGGCGAAGCGCTTGTTCTTCGAGATCGGCCGCGTCTCGACGATCTCGACCGAGTCGCCGACATGCGCGGTATTGCCCGCGTCGTGCGCCATGATCTTCTTCTCGCGCTTGATGAATTTGCCGTACTTCGGGTGCTTCTTGAACGAGGAGATCTCGACGACGATCGTGTCTTTCATCTTGGTCGAAACGACCGTGCCGTGGAGCATCTTGCCGTTCGTTTCCGTTTTCTTTTGTGCCGCCTGTTTCTTCATATTATTGCTTCATTTCGGCCTCGCGCAGGAGGGTCTTGATGCGGGCAATGTCTTTTTTCGCCGTGCGAAGCGCGCGAACGTTCTTCGTCTGGTGCTTCTTGATGCCGAGACGGACAGTATGCACGAGCTCCGTCGTTTCCGCAAGCGCGTCGGCAAGTTCCTTCGTATTCTTCTTTCGCAGGTCTTTCGTTTTCATGGCATTAGAATCGGGCGATGACTTTCGTGTCGACCGGCAGTTTCGTGCCGCCTTTGCGCAGAATCTCGCGCGCGAGCGTTTCGTCCACGCCGTCGACCTCAAACAGCACGCGGCCGGGCTTGACGATCGCGACGTAGCCCTCAAGCTCGCCTTTGCCCTTGCCCATCTTCACTTCGGCCGGTTTCTGCGTGTACGGATGGTCCGGGAAGATGCGCGTCCAGATCTTGCCGGATTTCGGCATGGTGTGGGCAATCGCTTTCCTGGCCGATTCGATCTGGTTCGACTTGATGCGGCCGGCCGAGAGCGATTTGAGACCGAACGAACCGAAGGAGACCTTCGTGCCGCGCGTTTCCACGCCGATCTTGTCCGCGTTTTCGCGGAACGTATGCGCCTTGCGGAATTTTACTTTTTTGGGGACAAGCATGATGGTAAATTATTTCTTATCCTTGGCGAAGACATCGCCCTTGTAGATCCAGACCTTGATGCCGATGTCGCCGTAGGTCATGTGCGCCTTCTCCTGCGCGTAGTCGATGTCGGCGCGCAAGGTCTGGAGCGGCACGCGACCCTTCTTGAGCTCTTCCGAGCGCGAGATTTCCGCGCCGCCGAGCCGGCCGCCGCAATAGACGCGCACGCCTTTGACGTCGCGGTTCGCCATCACCTTTTCGATGGTCTGTTTCATGACGCGGCGGAACGGCAAGCGCTTCTCGAGGCCCTCCGCCATCATGGCGGCGACGATCGCCGCGTTCGATTCGGGCGAGCGGACTTCCTCGATGTCGAGCTTGAAGTCCTGCGGAATGGCGAGCTTTTTCTTCGCCGCGAACTTCAAGATGTCCTTGCGCAGGGCGACGGAGCCTTCGCCGTTCCGGCCGATGACGAGACCCGGGCGCGAGGTTTTGATGATCAGGCGGAATGTCTTGTCGTTGCGCTCCATCTCGATCGAGGCGACGTACTGGCCGCGCATCTTCTTTTCGAGGTATTCGCGGAGCGTCATGTCGGCCTTCAGGAATTCCTTGTACTTTTTGCCTGAGGAGAACCAGCGGGACTTCCAGTCCCTGATGACGCCGAGCCTATGGGAATACGGGTGAACGGTGTGCGACATGGTATTACTTGGTTGCTTTGGCTTTCGCCTTTTTCTTCGCCGGCATCGCGTCAGTCGTGTCGAGTTCGATCATGACGCGGCTCGTGCGCTTCGCGATCGGGAACGCCATGCCGCGGGCGCGCGGACGGCGGCGCTTGAGCGTCATGCCGGAATCGACGCGCATGGTGCGGACGAAGAGCTTGTCTGCGGAAATATTGAAATTGTGCGCGGCGTTCGCGACGGCGGAGGCGAGCAGGTCCGCGAGCGGTTTGCCGGCGCGCTTCGGTAAAAAGGCGAGCGCGTCCGCCGCATCGGATGCGGTCTTGCCCTTCACCAGGTTCGCCACGAGGCGGACCTTGCGCGGAGACTGGCGATAGTCGCTGAGTTTTGCCGTGATGATCATGGTATTACTTCTTCGCTTCGACGGACGCCTTGGCCGCTTTCGCCGCGGTCGCCTCGGCTTCCTTCGCCGCGGCATCGATCTCCTTCTGCATCTTGCCGCCGTGGCGGATGAACTTGCGCGTCGGCGAGAATTCGCCGAGCCGGTGGCCGACCATGTCCTCGGTCACGAGGACCTCGACATGGCTCTTGCCGTTATGCACGCCGAAATTGAAGCCGACCATTTCCGGAGCGATTTGGCTGCGGCGCGACCACGTCTTGATGACGCCGGTCTCGATCGGTTTTTTGCCTGCTATTTTCTTGAGCAGTTTTTCGTCGACGTATGGGCCTTTTGAAAGCGATCGTGCCATAAAGAAAGCAAAATAATAAGCTCGCGGGAGCTTGGTAGCATGCTAGCAAAAATCGGCCGAATGTCAACAGCCTATTGACCGCCGGCGCCGGCCAAATGCATGAAAAAGAGGCTTGCGCCGATGATGAGGACGAAGGCGACGAGAAATTTGAAGAATGCCGAATCGAACATGCCGCTATCATACCACGCCGGGAATATCGGCTAAAAGCCGAAAAAACGGGCGATCGCGCCGAAAAATCCCCTGCCCGAGACGGCCGCCGCGGCCGTCTCGGCGAACGGATTCGCGGCGGCGGACGAGCTCGCCGCCGGTTGCACGGCGACCGCCGGCGACTTTTTCAAAACAAGCGAGACATGCGCCGCAGAGCTTGCGGCGACGGATTGCGCCGCAACCGACGGCGGCAGAGGCAGGCTTGTCGAAGCGACGATGCCGCCCGACGGATCGAGAAGCGCGACCGATCCTGACGCCGAGAGGCCGGTATCGGCGTGCGCGAAGACGACGCTCGAGCTCGCGAGAACGATCGTGTCCGCCGGCACGCCGAACGAACTCGATCCTTGCGAAAATCTCCAGCCGCCGAGATTGATCTCCGCAGTATCGGCGTTCGAGAGACGGATGCCTGCCGGCAGGACGGCGAGCGAGACGGCCGGCGCCGCGACATGAACGGTCGCGCGCGAAACCGCCGCGATGCCGTTCATCGTCCCGTTCAGGATGACCGGATAATCACCCGGGTATTTATAGATGTGCGATACGTTCTGCCCCGCCGCCTGCGTACCGTCGCCGAACGACCAGGCAAAAGATGGCTGATAATAGGAAATATTCGCCGATGCCGAGAATTTTGCGGCGAATGCGACCGATGCGCCGACGGTCGCGAGCCGGTCGCGGCCGGCCGAAACGGAAAACGGCTGACTGTCCTGCCAATTTGAGAGCGCCGCCGGATTCTGGTGGCTCGAGACATACACGATCTTGGTTATGACGGTCGTCGTGGCGGTCGAAGTCGCCGAAGCGCCGGCATCTGTTGACGTCGCCGTCGAGGTCGCCGGGTTATCCTGATTGCCACCGCCAGACCCTCCAGAAGCAAGAAAAATAGAATACGGCGCAGGCAAAGAAAAAGAATTGCCGTCCGCATCCTTCGCCGACAGCACGACGTGGTACTCCCCTGCAGGTGCAATCGGCGAAGAGGCGTTTGAAGACGTCTTGCCGTCCCATGTTTTCTCCGCATCGGTCGCCGTCGCATAGACGGTAAAATACCGCGTATAATCGGCCGTGCAGGTGTCGACGGATGGGCAGATATACAAGCGGCTGAAATAGACCGGCCCATCCGTTCCAATGCCGATCGTCACACTTTCCCCGAGATCGGGACGGAATGTGGCGTTCGCGGCCGCGCTGTTTAGGGTAAAAGAGGAAATCTGCGGCGTATCCGCGAGTGCGGGCGCGGCAAACAAAAATCCGAAAGAGCAAACAGCCGCGGCAAGCGCGGCACGAGTGATGTGTTTCATAGCTACGCATATTGTAGCAATCAATCGCGACAAATAAAATTGTTGATAACTCAAAAACGGCGTGCCAATTATTTTTGCGAGGCGGAGCCAGGTCTGGTCAGCAAAATAATTGGCGCGCCGTTTTTTCAGGCAAAACAAAAACTCCCCTTTCGGGGAGTTTTTGCAACCATCAGGTGAGAGCTTTCGCTCTCGCCTGACCACAAGCGGTTAGTTGGTGACGGACGAAACGTTCGTCGGATAGTTGAAGATCGAGGAACCGGTCAGGCCAGACTCTGCCGAGTTGCCCTGAATGTCGGTCCACAGGAAGTTCGTGCTCGACGCAAGCTGTGTAGCGAGCGAGAGCGTACCAGCCGTAGCGGCGTAGTTCGTCGGGTTCACCTTGATCCTGAAGGTCTGTGACGTGCCAGCCGGAATGCGGTAACCAGTCGACACTCCGTTCAAGAACGAAATGTAAACGGTGGCATTCGCGTTGTTGCTGACAGCGATCGTACCCGTGGCCTGCGTAACCAGAGAATTGTTCTGGTCGTAGACGCCAACCGTCTGGGTGCCGATCGAGAGCGAACCGCCGTTGGCCGCGATGGTAACAGGCAACTGATCAAGATTGATGTCGCCTGCCGCATCCGCTGAAACCGTAACGTCGGCAACTTCCGTCGTACCGGCAAGCGTTGCGCCAGCCGGAGTCGATACAGTGACCGTCGGCTTCGTAGCCACGAGCTTCATCGTGTTCGACGAGATGCTCAGACCCGAATTGGTCTGGATCGCGCTCGAGCCATTCTGCGATTTGACGAGAGTGAGCTTGAGCGTGCTCGAGGAGTTATCCGTCGAGAGACCGTTGAGACCGACCGTGTTGTACTTGACCGAGACCGGGATATTCACGCCGGCGAATCCAGCCGGAACCGAGATATTGAGACCGGTAACAATCGCCGTACCGGACGCCATCGGGGCCGTAACGCCGCCGACAGTGACCGAAACGATCGTGCTGTTGTTCTCGGTGTTCGCGAAGTCCATCTCCGTGATGACCGCAGTGCCGACCGAGGACGTCGCGTTGTAGACGACGACCGGGAAGGACGAACCGCCAACGACGTACTGAGCCGTCGGAGACGTGTTCACGATCGAGCCATTGATGCCCGTCGCACCGGAAGCAACCGTGATCTGCTGACCCGTCGCGGCCGCAGGCGTGATCGTCAGGTTAGACGTCATGCCGCGAAGCGTCGCGGAGAGCGTGGTCTGGATGGTCGCCGTCGACAAAGTCGTCGTCGAACCGCCAGTCATGTTTGCACCGGACACCGTGACTGTACCACCGGTAGTACCAGTGTTCGTCAAAGTGTAGTTCGAACCAGAACCGCCCGTCGTCGACGTCAATGTGATGACTGCTGACGAAGTGCCGATCGAGAGCGAAGCCGTAACCGGCGACGTCGATGAGCCATTGATGACTGAAGTCAACTGGCTCGCGACGTACGCGTAGCTCGAGCTTGCTGCCGATGACGTGAACTTGAACTGCTGGCCGTTCACGTTGACCTCGGCAATCATACCGCTATCAAAGTAACCGGAAACAGTCGCCGTACCTGTGGACTTGGTAAGGGTCGGGGTGGACGGAATCGCACCGACATCCGCAAAGACGTCGATTTCCTTGGTCAAGTTCGAATTGATCGTGTCATTGACCGAGAAGTTGTTCGTCGCAGACGGCGCCGCAATGGTGTTCGTCTGTTCCGTCGTCCTCAAGTTCGAGAGCGACGTGAGCGGAAGCGTACCGGTGATACCGAGCGCCAAGCTCGTGAGCTGGACGTTCTCATTCGCACCGGCCTGGATCACGAACGAGCCGATTTCCTGGTTCGCGGTGTTCGCGAGGATCGACTGGTTCGAGTACGCCGCGTTCTTCGACAGGGTCACTGCCGCAGTGCCGAGCGTAATGGCATTGCTCGTGATCGTCGTCGACGGGATCGTCGAGAGCGAGTTCGAGGTCATGCCCTGGGCGTTGTTCGTCGTACCCGAGAGCTGGACAGCGACGCTGCCGCCCGTGTAGCTACCGAACGCCGAGTTGATCGTGTCAGCCTTCACCGTCAGGGTGACTGTCTGGCCGGCCTGGACCGTCAAAGACGAGCCGAGGTTGTAGGTCAGAGTCGTACCCGTCCAGTTCTGGAGCGTGCCCACCTGGGCGCCGTTCACATAGAGACCGACGTTGTTGAGGGATGACGTCGCGCCCGTTGAAGCGGTCGCATTCGTCAAAACCGGCTGAACCTGGATCTGCGAGATCTTCACCGCCTCGCCGTAATCAGCAAGGGTGTACTGCGCGATCGCGACGTTCGTCGAACCGCCAGTAATGACCGTCGGATTGAACGACGGATCCTGCTGAACCACGATGGAACCAGCATTGATGCTGATCGTGCCAGCGCTGTTCTGCGAGAAGGTCGAATTCGACTGGTTGGTGATCGCCGCAACGTAGACGCCCTGGAGCTGCGAATCCGCAAGCATGATGTCCGCCTGATTCTGGAGGACAAACTGGCCGCTGTAATTCGCGCCGCCGACGATGTCCGCGTGGACCTCGATCGTGTGGCTGCCCGTGGTCAGGGTGTACGGAGACGCCGAGAGATCAAAGACAACAAAGCTGTTGGCATTGATGCCCGCGGACGTTCCGACTTTCGAACCGTCGACGTAGAGGGCGAGGTTCTGGAAGGCCGACGGATTCGCCGAGCCGATGAACTTGAGCGTCAAAGCGTTCAAGTAGACCGAGCGCGTCGAGACCGAGACCGGAACCGACCATACGTTGTAGTTCATCGTGCCGGCATTGACCGAAGAATTCGCAACATTGTTGGAATCCGATCCGCCGCCGAGAAGAACGCTCGCCGGATTCGTAGCGCCGGCAATGTTCTGGGTCGAGCCAGCAACGTTGACGTTCACCGCCGCCGTCGCACCCGAAAGGGTGAGAGACGTGAGAGAAACGCCGACCGTGCCGCTGCCCTGGCCCGTCGCGATGTCAGCCCGGACGGAAACCGTCATCGAGCCGTTCACCATGAAGAGACCGTTCGGGTTCGAGAAGCTGATCACACCGTTTGCGACCGAAGCCGCATCCGTGAGACGGGTGGCACCCTGGTACAGATAGACGTTGTTGAGCGTGCTATCCGACGAGACGCCGGTCCGCTGGAGGACAACTTTCGTAACCGTGCCGGTTCCCGAGAAGACGTACTGCGCGAGAAGCGCCGTAGCCGACGGAGAAACAACGGTCGAGTTGACCGGAGACGTGGCCGCAAGAGCGACCGAGACCGAGCCGGCCGAAGTGACCGTGCCAGACGTCGAGCCGGTCGAAACCGACACGCCGCCCGCCATGCCGTTCACGATAGCGCGAGTCTTCGGACCGAAGTAACCAGCCGCCGGCGAAATCTTTTCCGCCGCCTGGAACTTGGCGAGAGCCGCTTGCGTGAGCGAGCCGAAGTAACCGGTGTTGTAGCTCGCGCCGAGATCACCCTGAGCGATCAGGAAGTTCTGGAGAGCCGTAACCGCCGCACCTTTCGAACCGATCGTGAGATCGGACGTGAAAGTGTATGACGATGTCATCGCCGGAGCCGACGTCGTGGTCGTCACCACCGGAGTGCCGGTGAGAGACGCTTCAACGTTGGCGATCGTTCCCGCATCCGCCCCGAAGGACTGGAGGAGAGAAACGATGGCGCTGACCTGCGCCGAGGTAAGAGCGGCCGCCTGAGCAACCGTCATACCGACCATCGAGAACGTCATTGCCAATGCGACAGCTGACGTAGCCAATGTTTTTAAACCAAATTTTTTCATAATGACTGTGTAATGTGTTTAGAGCCGTGCCCGCGCACTTAACTGATAAAAGCTAATAAGGTGGGCAAAGCCCGGTTCGCACTTAGCAAACATACATATATATGTATATTTGCGATCGTCTCGATTCCCGCGAAGTTCCGGACCGACCGTCCGAATCCTTTCGGGATACCGCGCGGCCGACGAGTGCCGTGCGACTTCTACTATTCCTTTTTCGCATGCCCGCGCGAGGCGGGCTCGACACGAAAAAGGATTAGCGAACAAAACGTAAAAACTGTTCGTCTGTATTTCTGCCTATTCTATTGTCAAAGTTCTCGACCGCTGACAACAGGGCTTGAGCGAGCCCGAAATCAGAATGACGGCATATGGCGGTATTCGCATACCGCCGAAACTAGGCGGTAGAACCCCGCCCAGTCTGAGATACGAATAACACTTCGAACGAAATGCAACTCGCGTCTCGCAAACAATTATATATGTTGCCAAAATAACTGGCAAAATATATATCTGTGGATAACTAAAAAAGGCCGCGCAAGGGCTTTCCGCCCCCTATCGCAACCTTTATTCCATAGCTATCCGCATGCGGCCATACTTGCATGAAACGGCTGAAAAGACAAGCATCAGCGAACGCGGATCGTTAAGCGAGAAAATATTTTGACCAGCGGCGCTCGCCCTCCTTTTTCAGGATTCCTTTTTCCACGAGGCTCGCAAGCTCACGCTGAATGGTCTTGTCCGATACTCCTTTGATATTCTTCGCAAAATCCTTGATAGTAAGGCGCTTTCCATCTGAGAGCATGGAGATAATGACCTCTGAACGGTTATTTTTGTCCTTTACTGATTTATGCTCGGCTGTCGGTTTCATTACGGACATTTTTTCGGTATTCGATTTTTTCCGTATGTCCGTTACAGACGTTTGTCCTTGAGAAATATTTTCCATCGAGGTTGCGCCGGGTTCAGAGACGGACGGCGCGGGCGTGCGCAGAATATCGGATACGGCCTCAGGTTTGTAATCATACGATTCGGCGAACATGTCTTTCGGGAACGCGATTTTCGCCGAAGAATAGTTCGATGACGATTCTGCCAAAAACTGCATCAATTTTCCAAGCTCTTCCGCGATGATGCGGTGATTCATCTGCGAGATCATTTTTGCCTGCTCGGCGACATCAAAGAGCACCGACATCTCGCACAGTGCGCTTGCAAGATTCTTCTGGCAGGTTTCCTCGCTCCATGTCCGTTCGGACATAAGGAGCGCATTCGAGAGCATATCGGTTGCAATACCGCGAAGCTTTTCTTTCATCGGCTCCCTATCAGACATGAGACCGGTCAGAAGATAGATGGCCCGAACGATCCGTTCGGTCTTCTTGAAAACAAAAAGACCATACGAGTCACCGGCAAAAAGACGGTCAATGTCCGTTTTCACCATCTTGCCGTTCTCTGCAGAAACGGCGACAATATTGGTTTTTTCATTGTTCTCGGGCATATTCGTCTTTTATTATGTTCCCTTGTAAAATGAAGGTTATTTGAAATTGTCCTTTTCTTGTCCGTTATAGGTAATCAAAGACACAGTAATGTTGCAAAGATATTCTATTATGTCCTATAGAATTTGTCAAATATTGCTATGGGTCATGAAACGGACATTTGTCGGACGCAAGATGGCTGAAAAAATACCCCTTTCTTTTCTGCATAAAATGCCGCGAGAACCCGGCCGTCGTTTTTCCGATGGAAAATCGGGCACCGTATCTGTTATAATGGCGCGAGCATGGCAAAACAGAAAGAAAAGACGCGGAAGAACGACGCAAAAGAGAGCTCGTGGAGCCGGGTGAAAGGCGAGACAAAGCAGGCGATCATCGCCATCGCCTTCCTCGTCCTTTTCGTGATTTTCCTGCTCGCCGCCTTCGGCAAGGCCGGCATGGTCGGCAACCAGCTCTATACGTACCTGTCCGAGCTCCTCGGCATCGGCTACTACCTCATTCCTCTCTTTTTCCTGATGCTCTCGATCTCCTTCTTCCGGGCCGAGGAGAAGGAATTCAACCGGATCAAGGTGGCGGGCGGTCTCCTCTTTTTCGTCTCGGGTCTCGGTCTCATCGATCTCGTCTCGCGCACGTATTTCACGGCATCGGGCGGCTGGCTCGGACATATCATTTCGACGCCGCTCTTGAACCTGTTCAGTTTCGCGGCAAGCGCGGTCATTCTCATCGCGCTCATCATCATTGCCTGCCTCGTCCTCTTTGAGACGCGTCTCACGGTCGAATCGATCATGTTCTGGAAGAAGTGGCAGAAGAAAGAAGAACCGGAAGACGAAGAAAAAGACGTACCGATCGTCATGCCGGAAGAAAAGCCGTTACCGGTGGGCAAGCCGGTGAAAGAGCCCGAAGAAAAGCCGGAGAAAAAATCGAAAGGCATATTTGCCAAGAAAGACGACGAAGAGCTCAAGGTCGCCGACCGCGTCATCCGCAATTCGAGCTACGCGCCGCCGCCGATCTCCTTGCTTGAGGACGACAAAGGCCGCGTGGTGTCTGGCGACGTGAAGGCGAACGCGAACATCATCAAGCGGACGCTCGCGAACTTTGGTATCGACGTCGAGATGGACGAGGTCTCGATCGGCCCGTCGGTCACGCGCTATGCCTTGAAACCTGCCGAAGGCGTGAAGATCTCGCGCATCTTGGGACTGCAAAACGATCTCTCGCTCGCCCTTGCCGCGCATCCTCTGCGCATCGAAGCGCCGATCCCCGGCAAGTCGCTTGTCGGCATCGAGATCCCGAATTCGGTGAAATCGACCGTCGGTCTCGCCTCGCTCGTCTCGGCGGATGAATTCCAGAAATCCGACAAGCCGCTCCTCATCACCCTCGGTCGCGGCATTTCCGGCAAGTCGCACTATGCGAACCTCGCTAAGATGCCGCACGTCCTCGTCGCCGGCGCGACCGGATCCGGCAAATCGGTGACGATCCACGCCATCATCACCTCTCTTCTCTATCGCAATTCGCCCGAGCAACTGCGCTTCATCATGATCGACCCGAAGCGCGTCGAGCTTACGCTCTACAACAAGATCCCCCACCTGCTGACGCCGGTCATCACGGACGCCAAGAAGACCATCCTCGCCCTCAAATGGGCGACGAAGGAAATGGACCGCCGTTATGACGTGCTTGAGTCGCACGCGGTGAAAGACATCGATTCGTACCATAAAAATGTCCTCGCCCCCGCCCTGAAAAAGGCCGAGGAAGCCAAAAAAGGCGGCAAAGGTAAGGAGCCGGCCGACCTGCCGGAAGCGATGCCGTTCATCGTCCTCGTCATCGACGAGCTCGCCGATATCATGATGGCCTATCCGCGGGAGCTCGAGGCCGGCATCGTCCGCCTCGCCCAGATGAGCCGCGCCGTCGGCATCCACCTTATCCTCTCGACCCAACGTCCGTCCGTGAACGTCATCACCGGCATCATCAAGGCGAACATTCCGACCCGCATCGCGCTCCAGGTCGTCTCGCAGATCGATTCGCGCACCATCCTCGATACGACGGGCGCTGAGAAGCTCCTCGGCGCGGGCGACATGCTCTACCTCGGCGGCGAGAGCGCGAAACCGGTGCGCATCCAGTCGGCGTACGTTTCCGAAAAGGAGGTGAAGGATGTGGCAAAATACCTGGCAAACGCGTACAAGGAAGAGCTCATCGGCGGCGAGATCGATCTCGGCGGCGACACGGGCGGCGGCGAAGGCGGCGAAAGTTTTGGCGGCGAGATCGATGGCGACGATGACGAGCTCTATATGCAGGCAAAAGACGAGGTGATGAAAGCAGGTAAAGCGTCGACCTCGTACCTCCAGCGCAAGCTCCGCATCGGCTATGCCCGGGCGGCACGGCTCATCGACCTCCTCGAGCAGAAGGGTGTCATCGGTCCGGGCGACGGCGCTAAGCCGCGCGAAGTGATCGGCGGCGAGAGTACTCCGAAAACGGACGCCGAAAAAGAAGCGGAGAACCTGCACGAGGACGGCGATTATCTCTAGCCTATGACCGAGCGGCACCAGACGAGCACCTTCCTGCGCAATGCCCTGATCGCGCTCGCCGGCATCATCGTCCTCGGCTATGCGCTCTACGAGATGCATCGGCTCATCACCGGGCCGAGCATTGTCGTCAAGTTTCCCCAAAACGGCGCGACTATCGCCACCTCGACGATCAGCGTTTCCGGCGTCGCAAAAAACATAAGCGATATCACGCTCGACGGCCGGCCGATCTCGATCGAGGAAAACGGCGATTTCTCCGAAACGATCGTCCTCTCCCCCGGTTACAACGTCATTGACATTGCCGCCGAGGACCGTTTCGGCAGCACCGAGGAAAAAAGGATCGAGATCACCTATCGGCCGTGATATAATGGAGCAAATTTATCAGTAATTTTTTTGTATGAAGAAAACAAAGGAGAAGAAAGCGGACTCAGCGGAGGAACCGAAAACGGCGAAACATGCCGCATCGATCGAGACGGCGATGAAGGCCATCCAGACGAAGTTCGGCGACGAAGCGATCATGATGCTCGGCGAAAAGCCGAAAGTGGACGTGAATGTCATTCCCTCAGGCTCGATCGGCCTCGACGCCGCGCTCGGCGTCGGCGGCTATCCACGCGGCAGGATCATCGAGATCTTCGGCCCGGAATCTTCCGGCAAGACCACCCTTGCCCTCCACGCCGTCGCCGAGGCCCAGAAGATGGGCGGCGCCTGCGCATACATCGACGCCGAACACGCCATGGACCCTGAATACGCTAAGAAGATCGGCGTGAAGGTGGATGAGCTTCTCATTTCCCAACCGGACACCGGCGAGCAGGCGCTTGATATCGTCGATTCGCTCGTTCGTTCGGGCGCGATGGACATCATCGTCATCGACTCGGTCGCCGCCCTCACGCCGAAAGACGAGATCGAGGGAGACATGGGCGCATATCATGTCGGCAAACAGGCGCGGCTCATGTCGCAGGCCCTGCGCAAGCTCACCGCCATCGTCGCCCGGTCGAAAACCGTCGTCATCTTCATCAACCAGATCCGCATGCAGATCGGCGTCATGTTCGGCAATCCGGAAACGACCCCGGGCGGAAAGGCGCTCAAGTTCTATACATCAGTCCGTCTCGATATCCGCCGCATTGCGCAGATCAAGAAAGGCGAAGAGATCATGGGCGGCCGCGTGCGGGTGAAGGTCGTAAAAAACAAGGTTGCCGCGCCGTTCAAGCAGACCGAATTCGACCTCATGTACAACGAGGGTATCTCAAAAGAAGGCGAAATCCTTGCGCTCGGCGAGAAAATGGAGCTCATCAAGAAATCTGGCGCGTCCTACGAATACGGCGAGACCAAGCTCGGTCGCGGCTACGACACGGCACGCACGTTCCTGAAAGAAAACTCGAAGATCGAGAGCGAAATACTCAAGGCTATCCGCGCGAAACTGAAAGAGCTATAATATATCCATGAAACAAATCTGGTGGATCATCGTCCTCGGCCTTGGCGTCTTCGTCATGTACACGCCGAAGTTCAATATCACGCTGTCGCTCGGCAGCTGGATCATTGTCCTCGGCATCCTCGGCCTCATCAAGAGCCTGTTTTCGAGCAACAGTTAAAAAATCACCTCTCGGCGGTTTTTGTTGGAATTTTTTTTATTTCGTCACCCTGCCGACGTACTCCCCTGTTTCGGTATTGATGATGGCGATGTCTTTCTCGGTGATGAAAAGCGGCGCGTTCACGATGGCGCCCGTCTCGAGCGTGATCTGCTTCGTCGCATTGTTCGACGTGTCGCCGCGGACCGCGGGCGGCGCTTCGGTGACGCGCAGTTCTACCTTGACCGGCAGGTGCACGCCGATGACCTTGTCCTCGAATGTCGCCATTTCGACGATCGAATTCGTTTTCATGAATTTGGCCGGCGTGCCGATCGCCGTCTCGGAGAGGTTGAAGCGGTTCTTCGGATCGGCAGGATCCGCGAACCAGAAGAGGTTCTTATTGTCTTTGTACAAAAATTTCGCCTCTTTGTAGACGATCTCCGCCTCTTCCACCCGTTCGGACTGGTGGAACGTGACCTCGACGACCTTGCCGGTCGTCATGTGCTTGAGCTTGGCGACGTTCACCGCCTTATATCCCCCTTTCGAGCCGACCTGGCTCGCGACGACCTCATACGGTTCGCCTTCGTAGAGGATGGTCGTCCTCGGCTTGATCTCGTTGTAGGACAGGAGCGCCATTTATTTCGCGACGAACGGCAGGAGGGCCATGAAGCGGGCGCGCTTCACCGCCTCGGCGAGCTGGCGCTGGCTTTTGGCATTGGTCGACGTCTTGCGCTTTCCCTGGATGCGCGCGTGGGGATTCAAAAATTGCTTGAGGAGGGCGAGGTCCTTGTAGTCGACGTATTGGATGTTATTCTGCGAAAAAAAGCACTGTTTCATAGCTTGGCGATACTATCGTATTTTCAGATTTTTTGCAACTAGAACGGAATGTCCTCCGGATTGATCTCGTCGGACGGATATTCGATCGTGTCCATGTCCGGCACTTTGGATTTCGCCGCGGGCGCTTCGCTCTCCGCCTTGCGCGGCGCGCCGGCGCCGCCCGTCATCGGGCCGAACTGGAAATTCTCGACGATGACTTCCGAGCGGTATTTCTTCTGGCCGTCCTTGTCGTCCCACGAACGGTTCGCGATGCGGCCTTCGACGAAGACGCTCTGTCCTTTCTTCAAGTATTGCGCGATCGTCTCCGCCTGCCGCGCGAACGCAACGATGTTGTGGAAGGTGACGTCTTCCTTCTTCGCGCCGCTCTGGTCCTTCCAGACGCGGTTCGTGGCGATGGCGAACGAGACGACCTTCGTGCCGGACGGCAACGACTTAAGCTCCGGGTCCCGGGTGAGATTGCCGAACAGGAATGCCTTATTGATATTCATGCCACCAGTATACTATATCTGCTCCTTGGAGATAAGAGCCTCGAGCCCCGCGTCGATTTCCTCGGCCGTGGCTGAGGTTTCGGCCGCCTTTTCCGGCTTGCCGATGATCGTCTTGCCTTTGGCGTCCTTGTCGGCGAACACGCTGATTTTCGGCGAGTACATGGTGTTTTCGCGCACCGTTTTCACGATGATGTAGCGGAGAATGTCGGCGTCGGCTTTCATGCCGGCATCGATCGCCTGGACGTCGCCGCCTTCCGGCAAGGCGAACTTGACCCAGCCGAAGTAGGCTTTGTCGAACGTCTTGTAAACGCCGCCGAACGCTTTCTTGATCGGATATGCAAGCGGGCGGAGCGCCGGATTTTCTTCGGAGATGATTTCGGCTTTCTGCGCGGCAAGGAGTTTCTTCACTTTCTCGACGTGCGCCGGGATCTGCTCTTCGGCGACGGAGGAAACGACGTGGTAGCCGACCTCGTAGATCCGCTCCCCGTCCTTCTTTTCTGCCTTCGGTTCTGTTGACATAGGAAATGAGATTAGCACAAACGACGTGCCGAGGCAAGCTAGTATTTCAGCACGTCCGAGAATTCCTTCGCGTCCTTGAACCTGCCGACAACAGCAAGATTGAGCGTCTCGTTTTTGAATATCTTCGCCGCCACGGCGCGAACCTCCTCGGCCGTCACCGCTTTCACTTCCCGGGCGATATCCTCCGGCGTCTTGATCTTTTCATGGATGATCTCCTGCCCGCCGTAGAAATTCGCCACCGCATCGGACGATTCGAGGCCGAGATACATGGTGCCGACAAGATACCGCTTCGCCTTTTCAAGCTCCTCCTTGCCAACGGGCTCGACGGTCAAGCGTTTGAGTTCCGCGAGGATCGCTGCAACGCCCTCTTTGATCCGCGCGGGATCGAGGCCGGCGGAAACGGCGAAGATGCCGTGATCGGTGAACGCGTCATTGCCGGGCGTCACGTAGTAGCAGATGCCGAGCTCTTCGCGCATTTTCTGGAACAGGCGGCCGCTCATGCCGGAGAGCACGCCGTCGAGCACGCGGATGGCGGGATTGTAGCGGCTGTAGGCGTCGAACGACCGGTTGCCCACGATGATGTGCGCCTGGTCGGTGTCTTTGTAGAAAACTCTCGCTTGCGGCGCGGATTGCGATTCGGCGACTTTGCGCTTGCCTTCCTTTTTCCACGTGCCGGCATCTTTGAAAAGCAGTGCGGCTTGTTTCGCAATGTCACGCTCGTCGATGCGGCCTGCAACAATGACGGTCGTCGCCGGCGCGACATAGTGGCGCATGCGGTAGTCGATAAAATCGCGGCGCGTCATGCGGCGGACGTTCTCCTTCGTGCCGGCGATCGGCCAGCCTGCCGGCGTATCGCCGTAGAGGAGCTTGAAGAATTCCTCGCCGGCGATCGAGCGCGGATTGTCGGCATACATGTTGATCTCCTCGACGATGACGCCTTTCTCCTTTTCGATCTCGGCCTCGGGAAAAATGGGGTTCAGATAAATGTCCGCCACGACGTCAAGCAATGTGCCGGCGTTCTTGTAGTCGCCTTTCGCGTAATAGCCGGTGTATTCATGGCCGGTGAAGGCGTTGTGCACGGAGCCGATGTTCTCGAGCTCGTTGGCGATTATGGCGGATGTCGGGCGCTTTTTCGTCCCCTTGAAGCACATGTGCTCGAGGAAATGGGAAATACCGTTCTGATCTTTCGTCTCGTATTTCGATCCGGCCTCGACGAGAACGAGCACGGTGACCGTCGGATTCGACTTCATCGGCACCGTAATGATCCGCATGCCGTTTTTGAGGATTTTTTTCGTGTATTGCATGCGGCACACTATATCACAAAATCCGTCCGACACCGGGCGGTTTTTAAAAGATTTTCTTGAAACGGTTTGAGAGCTCCCCTATGTTCACCCGCTCCTGCTTGCCTGAGTCGCGGTCCCGAACGGTCACGCAGTTGTCCTTTTCGATTGTCTCAAAATCTACGGTCACGCAGTACGGCGTGCCGATCTCATCCTGCCGGCGGTATCGTTTGCCGATATTGCCGTTATCGTCGAACATGACCGCGCCGAATTCTTTTTTCAGTGCGGCATAGACTTCGCGCGCCTTTTTCACGAGCTCCGGCTTGTTCTTGAGGAGCGGGAAAACGGCGATCTTCACCGGAGCGAGCGCCGGTTTGAATTTCATGAAAACTCTTTTTTCTCCGCCGAGTTCGTCTTCCTGATACGCTTCGCAGATGACGGCGAGGATGCTGCGGTCGACGCCGAAGGTCGGTTCGACGCAATGCGGCGTGAATTTCGTTTTTGCTTCCTCGTCGAGATATTCCAAGGTCACACCGGACGCCTTCGAGTGGTTCTTCAAATCGAAATCCGTGCGGTACGCGAGGCCGTAAAGCTCATTTTTGCCGAACGGGAAATCATATTCGAAATCGATCGTGCGCTTCGAGTAGTGGGCGAGTTTTTCCGCCGGAACCTCAAGCTCGTGGATGTGATCTTTGGAAAGACCGAGGGTTTCTGTCATCCATTTCCACATCTCGGCGCGCCAGTATTCGAAAATTTTCTTCCAGTCGTCCCCTTTCAGGAAATACTCGATCTCCATCTGCTCGAATTCGCGCGAGCGGAAGGTGAAATCGCGCGGCGCAATCTCGTTCCGGAACGCCTTGCCGATCTGGGCCAGGCCGAACGGCAGCTTCGGATGAAAGGAGTCGACGACATTTTTGTAATTGACGAACATACCCTGCGCGGTTTCCGGCCGCAGGTACGAGACCGATTCCTCGCTCTCGACCGGACCGACGTTCGTCTTGAACATCATGTTGAACTGGCGCGCTTCGCCGAGTTCGCCGCCGCATTCTGGGCACTTTTTCGGATTCTCGACCTGGTCGGCGCGGAAACGCTTCTTGCACTTTTTGCATTCGACGAGCGGATCGGAAAAGGTCGCGACGTGGCCTGACGCCTTCCAGACGTTCTGATTCATAAGGATCGCGGCGTCCACGCCGTACATGTCCTCGCGATCGGTGACGAACGTCTTCCACCAGAGATTGCGGATGTTGTTCTTGAGCGCGATGCCGAGCGGACCGTAATCCCACGTGCCGGCGAGGCCGCCGTAGATCTCGGAACCTTGGTAGATGAAACCGCGGCGTTTTGAGAGAGAAATGATCTCTTCCATACGCTTGTTTTCCGCCTGTTTTGCCATGGAAAGAATATACCTGAAAAATAAAAGAATGCCAGAGGTCCACGGCTTACCTTCGGCATGTCATTTTCGCTGACCAGACCTGGCCCCGCCTCGCGAAAATGACATGCCTCGACTCGCCGCGCCGATTATTTTACTGCCCTACCGTGCCGATGCCTTGCACATACGCCGGGTCGGAGGTGATCTCCGTCGTCACGGCGGGTTCGGTGTCGGAGAGCGTTGCGCCGGAAAACGCGTCCGTGCCGGAAAGTGTTACCGGGCCGAGAAGCGTTATGGCCGAGCCGACCTGCGAGAGGGACGGCGTGACCGCGACCTGGAACGAGACCGAGCGCGGCTGGATCTTCACGCCGGTGTTCGGCGAAAGGTTGCCGATGTTCCAGATGACGGCGCCGCTCGATTGGTCGTAGCTCAAGCTCTCGCTTGCCGGACTCGTGAAGCCGGTCCAGACGACGCCTGCGGGCAAGGTCGTCGTGGCAACGGCGTTCGTGACCGCATTGAACGAATTCGTCGCCGTGAGCGTGACCGTGTAGGTCGTCTGGCTGTTCACTTTCGGCGGAACCGGACCGCTGTTCTCGAACGGTCCCGCGCTGTGGAATGCCCGCGACAGGAGATGCAGCGCCGAGGAAACCTTGATGATCGTCTCGCCGGAGTAGAGCGTTTCGACCGTATTGCTGCCGCCCGCCGGAATGCCAGTGACGGTCACGTCCGCGCGGATCTCGGAACCGGCGAACGGCAAGGTCGGATTGGCGTCCGGCGAGAGCGTACCGAACGTGAACGCGAGGCTGCCCGAACCGCCCGGCGCGACCGAGGAAAGGTCGCCGTCCGTCGCGCCCGAAAACGTGATGGAATTGTCGGCGGAATTATAGAAACCGTTCTGCGTCGTTATGGCCTGCGGATCGAGCACCGTGCCGGAAAGCGCCACCTGCACGTTCATCTGGTCGATGGCCTGTGTCAGGTTGTTCTGCCAGTCGATCGAGGCGCTCTCGGTGTCGCCGGCATTCATGGAAAGGGACGAGCCGGAAACCTTGTTCACGGAAAATATCGCGCCGACGGAAGGTTTCCTGATCGCGACATCGACCGTATAAATCGAATACGGCGTGTCGATCGTCGTGCCGTCGGACGCCGGCGTGCCGACGGTGAATTTGAGCACCCGCTCGTCGCCGTCCTGTCCGTCGATCGAACCGCGGATCGTGATGGTCTTCGTCGTTCCGGGAGCAAGATCACCGATCGAGAATACGCTTCCGTCGAGAGAAGCCGCCTGCGGATCGGACGACGAGAACGTGAAACCGAACGGGTAGTCGACCTTCAGGATCAGGTTCGATACGGTCGAGAGCGAATTCGACGCGACCGTCACGGTATAGGTCGCGGCCTGTCTTGCGTTCACGCTCGTATCCCCTGCCACCGAAAGCGCCACCGGCGAGGAACCGATCGTGAGCATGTAATCCTTCTCCTTGGTGAAGACCGCGTTCGAGCCGGCGATCGAATACGAAACGGTCACCGCGATCGTCTGCGGCACATTCTCTTGGCCGTAGAGCGACGCTTTGACGATTTCGTCCGCGCTCTTGCCGGCCGCGATTGTGCCGACGTCGGCCGTCTGGCGCGGCAAGGCGGCCGACGGATTCGCCGGATCGCGCGTGCCCGCCGGATATTCCACGAGCATGCTGACATTCTCGAGCGCGGTCGCATTGCCGTTGACGATCTTGATGTCGAGCGGAAACGCTTCTCCGCCCGAGACCGATACCGGACCGGAGATAAGAATATTGATATTGTTGCCGGACACCGTGCCGGAGCCGCCGAAGAGCGTATACAGCGCGATGAGGACGGCGATGATGAAAAAGACGAGCGCGCCGATGAATATCTTCGCATACGGAATGTTCACGCGCCGTTGTTCCGGCTCCGGCGTCCACGCGGACGGCGCATTCTTCGGCACGGGAACGGCATCGACCCCGTGGCGGCGCTTGGCGAAAATGTCGCCCGCGTTTTTCGCGTAGAGCGCCCGTTCGGCTTCCTCGAGCTTGTCTTCGTTTTCCGGCGACCCGTTCATACCGGTATCAGTATACCACGCTAGAGGTTCGTCCGGAGGAGCGTTTCGTTGATTTCGGCGACGAGCGTTTTCCGTACGGCGCGGACGGCGGCAAGCAAGCTGTCAGAAATGTCGTCATTGCCGACAAACCGGGACAATTCCGCCGATTCTTTCAGATAGCCGAGCGTGGCAAGGATCCGCAGGACGGCGAGAATCTCGAGATCGCGGGCATCCGCGGCGGATGCGCCGCTCGCAAGATATGCAAGGAATGACCGGACGATACGGAAAAGCCGCTCGTTCTTTTCCTCGCCGTGGACGAGCCGCAAGAGGAGCGACAGGACGCCCTGCGCAACGGACATCTTTTCCGGATCATGGAAAAACGTTCCTGCGGATTCCGCTTCCGCGCTCGTGATGCGCCAGACGTCCCTGCCACGCACAACGGAAACGGAAACAAGGCAAAAATCGCGCAGGTGACCTTTCAATTTCGATTTCGCGAGGCGCACGCCCTGCGCCAATGCGCGAATGAAACCGAGACCCTCGGTCAAAAGATCATAGGCGCGGTTCGCTTCGCCGGAGGTACGGCTCCGCACGACGATCGCCCGGGTCGTGTAGACGTGGTGCATGGAAAAATCATAGCATGAAAAAACCGGCGTTTGTGCGCCGGTTTTCAAAGAATTACGCCGCAATTGCTTCCCGTTCGCGGATCTTCTCCGCCTCCGCTTTCGTGATGTCGTCGATATCGGCAAACGATGAGGACTCGGCATACGCCTCTTTGAGCGAAGCGAAGTCGGTGAATTCCTTCTTCACGAACATGCGGTTCCGGAATCCGACGAGCTGTTTGCCCAAATCGTTCATTGTCCCATCCTTCGATCCCTCGCACATGCGGATCGCCTGCTGGAGCGCCACCTTGAAATCGACGAACGTGTGTTCGTCGGCGATGTCCTTCGTGGCGGTCTTCTCGAGCGCGATCTCCGCCCGGGCGAGCGCTCTCGCCGCGTTCTGCCATTCCGGCTTCACCTGCACTTGTTCAAAATTGGTTCCGAATTTTTCCATG
>JAGWZI010000007.1 GCA_018968925.1 Patescibacteria group bacterium
CATTTCGCCGAAGCGTATATCGAAAAAAGGCTCGACAATCTCCTCCACGAGCAGGTTTTGAAACATGAAAAAAGGGCGGACGGCAGGAAGCTCGACGAGTTGCGGCCCCTCGATGCCGTTACGGGCGGCATCTCGCCGGTGCTCCACGGTTCGGGCGTTTTCTACCGCGGCGGCACGCATATCCTTTCGGTACTCACCCTTGGCGGACCGAAGGACGCGCTCCTCGTCGAAGGCATGGAAAACATGCCGGCGAAGCGCTTCATGCACCACTACAACTTCCCGCCGTTCTCGACCGGTGAAACGGGCAGGATGGGCGGCACGAACCGCCGCATGATCGGCCACGGCGCACTTGCGGAAAAAGCCTTGCTGCCGATGATCCCGAAACAGGATGTCTTCCCGTACACGATCCGCATCGTTTCCGAAGCGCTGTCTTCAAACGGCTCGACCTCGATGGGTTCGGTCTGCGCCTCGACGCTCGCCCTGATGGACGGCGGCGTGCCGATGAAAAAGCCGGTCGCCGGCATCGCAAGCGGCCTCATGTCGGACGACAAGGGGAATTACAAAATACTGACCGACATCCAGGGACCGGAGGATCATTTCGGCGACATGGATTTCAAGGTCGCGGGAACGCGCGACGGCATCACGGCGATCCAGATGGACATCAAAGTCGGCGGCATTCCGATCCCGGTGCTTACAAAAGCGTTCGAGAAAGCGAAAGCGGCCCGTTTGCAAATTCTCGATGTCCTTGCGAAAGCGATTGCCAAACCGCGTGAAAAGATCTCCGACAGCGCGCCGGAAATCCTCGTGACGAAAATTCGAGAGGACAAGATCGGCGAGCTCATCGGCCCGGGCGGCAAGGTGATCAAAGGCATCAAGGAAAAATCCGGCGCCGAAGTGGACGTCGATGACGACGGCACGGTATATCTGACCGGCAAAGGCGGCGCGGCCGGCCGCGCGAAAGCGATCGTCGAGGCGCTCATGCACGAATACAAGGTCGGCGAGAAATTCGAAGGCATCGTCGTGCGCGTGGAGCCGTTCGGCGCATTCGTCGAGATCGGCCCGGACACGGACGGCCTCGTGCATGTCTCCGAGATCGCGCCGTTCCGCGTCGACAAGGTTTCTGATTATCTGAAAGTCGGCGACAAAGTGCCCGTCGTCATCCGCGAGATCGACGAGCGGCACCGCATCAATCTTTCCATCAAGGCCGTCGCGCCGGACTTTGCAAAGCCGAAAGCTCCGCTGACATCCTCGGCACAATAGCGACACGCGGACAAAACCGCCCGTTTTTTGTATAATGACGGAAATTCCATGGACGAAAATTCCGTGCCACAACAGAATGTCGACGAAAAACTGCGGGAAACCGTGGCGAAAGAGCTTGGCGCCTTTACAAATCCGAAGGGCATCGGCAATCCGCCGCCTGCGCCGTCATCCACCGATATCCGTTCGAATGTGCCGCCCACCGCGATGCCGGCACCTGCCGCGCCGAAACCAGCGGCACATCCCGCACAGCCGATCATCCGGACCTACAAGAGCGATATGGAAGAGACGATCGAAGCGGGACATCTTTCTTCGATCAACATTGCGGCAAGCGAGCAGGGCCGCATGATGCGGCGGTCGGGACAAGGAATCCTGGAAGAAAGAAAACCCGCCGGAAGCAAGAGCATCCTCATGGTCGTTTTCCTTCTGCTTCTCGGTGGTGCGGCGGCGATCGCCGTGCCGTATTTCCTCGTCAAGAAACAAACCGCCCCGGCCGTCGCGACAAGCACGGTTGCATCGGAAACGGCCGTCATGCCGGTCGACAACGAGGAGGATATCAATACGGCAAGCGTGAATCTCTCGGGCATCGATTCGACGCTCGAAAGCCGCGTGACGCAGTCGTCGATCCCGCTCGGCCAGGTCAAGGATTTCGTCCTCGTGTCCGGCGCCGGTTCGACGACCACGCCGATTTCCGCAAGCCAGTTCCTCTCGCTCGTCGGAGCGAACGTGCCAGCCGGCATTTCGCGGAACCTCCTGCCGAATTACATGTTCGGCATGTACGAATACAACGGCAGCCAGGAATTCCTCATCTTGCAGGTCAGCGATTACGACACGGCGTTTGCCGGCATGCTGTCATGGGAGGGAAACGGCCTGTGGGACAACTTCAAGAATCTCTTCGGTTTGCCGGATGTTGGAGCGCAGAACGCGAGCTCGACGCCCAGTGCGACGGCCATTTCGACGGTAAATTTCCAGGACGCCCAATATTCCAATCAGAACGTCCGCGTCGTGAAAAATGACGCCGGCGCGGTCGTCTTTCTGTATTCCATCATCAACCAGAATACGATCGTCATGGCAACGAGTCCCGATACCCTGCGCGAGATCGTCTCGCGGATCGCGAGCGCCCGCACCGTCACGCAATAGCTTGTTCCCGCCGGACGATTTGCTACAATACTCGCATGAAAAACACTGCAGCGTTCAAGAAAAAATTGGAAAACGAATTGAAGACGCTCGAGGCCGAGCTCGGCGAGATTGCCGAGAAAGACGCCCGCGGCAACTGGGTCGCCATCGAAACCGAAATCGACGAGATCTACGCGGACGACAATGACGTGGCCGACAATCTGGAAAGTTTCGACGAGAACCGCTCCCTCGTCCCGAAGCTTGCCGCCCAACATGCGGACGTCGTCCTCGCGCTCGAAAAAATCCGGAAGGGAACCTACGGCACCTGCGAAGTTGGTGGCGAAGCGATCGATGCGGCGCGCCTCGAGGCGAATCCGGCCGCAAAAACCTGCCTGAAGCACGCGAAGAAATAATCGCGCGGCAACACGATCGAAAAGCCTTGCGGAGCGAAATTTTCAGCAGAAAATTTCGTGAGCAGTGAAAAATCCCCGCGACGGCGGGGATTTTATCGTGCTTTTCAAGCGCGTTGCCGCGCACGTATGGTATACTCTTCTCCGAAATGAGCTTTGCGAAAACATATGCCGCGCAGACGGTCGGTCTTGGCGCGGAAATCGTCGACGTGGAAGTCGACCTCTCGAAAGGCTTGCACGCCTTCGCCGTCGTCGGCCTGCCGGACAAGAATGTGGAAGAATCGCGCGACCGCGTCTCGGCGGCGATCAAAAATTCCGGTCTTGCCTCGCCGAAGAGCCAGAACCAGAAGGTCGTCGTCTCGCTCGCGCCCGCCGACCTGAAGAAGGAAGGTCCCGTCTTCGACCTCGCCATCGCGCTCGCATACCTCCTCGCGCACGACGATATCGGTTTCGATCCGGAGAAAAAATTGTTCTTGGGCGAATTGTCACTCGACGGCCTCGTGCGCGGCATAAGCGGCGCCCTGCCGATCGCGGCCGAAGCGAAGAAAAAGGGGTTCACGGAAATTTTCGTGCCGAAGGAGAATGCCCGCGAAGCGGCGCTCATCTCGGGCATCGCGGTCTACGGCGTCTCGACCTTGGCGGAAATTCTCGAACACCTGAACGAAAAGAAACCGGCAGCAAAGGAAAAAGAAAAACCGCGTAAGAAAATTTCCCGAGCGCCCGAAACGAACATCGTTCCGGAAAGTGCCGACATGTTTGCCGTGGATTTCTCGGAAATAAAGGGCCAGGAAACGGCCAAGCGCGGCATGGAGATCGCCGCGGCCGGCGGCCACAACATCGCCATGTACGGTCCGCCCGGCACGGGAAAGACCATGCTCGCCAAAGCGTTCTCCGGCATCTTGCCGCCCTTGTCGAGCGCGGAGATTCTTGAAATAACGGCCATTCATTCCATTGCTGGCACGCTCAAAGACGATATCGTCGCGCGCTCGCCCGTGCGCAGTCCGCATCACACCGCGTCATACGTCTCGATCGTGGGCGGCGGCGTCATTCCGAAACCGGGAGAGGTGACGCTTGCGCACCGCGGCGTGCTGTTCCTCGACGAATTCCCGGAGTTCGACAGAAAAGTGATCGATACCTTGCGCGAGCCGCTCGAAGAAGGCGAGATCTCCATTTCGCGCGCCCGCGGCACGCACACCTTCCCAGCGAATTTCATCCTCATCGCCGCCATGAACCCGTGCCCGTGCGGCAACGCCGGCTCGAAGACGAAATCCTGCATCTGCAAGCCGCACGATCTCGCCCGCTACGAGCGCAAGATCTCGGGACCGATCATCGACCGCATCGACCTCTGGACCGAAGTCTCGCAGATCGATTATGAAAAACTTTCCGCAGGCGGCGCAGTGGCATCCGAAAGCAAGTACATCAAATCCCGCGTCGCGGCGGCGAGAAAAATACAGGCGGAACGCTTCGCAAAGGCCGGCCGCAATATCAAAACGAATTCCGAGATGGCGGCGAAAGACATCGAAAAGCTCATACCGCTGTCTCCGGCAGTGAAAGAGATTTTGAACGCGTCGGCCAAAAAGCTGAACCTCTCCGCCCGCGCCTACCACCGCGTCATCAAGCTCGCCCGCACCATCGCCGATCTGGAACATGAAAACGAGATCGCCGTTCCGCACATTTTGGAAGCATTGCAATATAGACCAAAGAGATAAGAAAAAGCCCCGAACGGGGCTTTTTACAATCGAGCAATCGGATTTTTAATACTCGCTTGCGTCGTTCATGAAATTGTACGCGCCGCGGACTTCGAAGTGGAGGTGCGGGCCGGTCGAGTTGCCGGTGTTGCCCGAGAGTCCGATCTGCTCGCCCTGGTAGACTTCCTCGCCGACCGAAACATAGTTCGCGCTCAGATGGCCGTAGACCGTTTCCGTGCCGTTGGGATGGGCGATGGCGATGTAGTGGCCGTAGCCGCCGTTCCAGCCGGACGAACGGGAAATGATGATTTCGCCACCCGCCGCCGCATAGACCCGAGTGCCTACCGGCGTGCCGATATCGACGGCATTATACCCATGCAACCCTTGCGTCTTCACGCCGCCTGCGAGCGGCCGGACATAATAGCCGTCAAGCCGCGGCCCGCCGTCGCCTAGATATGGCTCGACGGAAGAGCCTCGCGAGGAACCGGACAATGCGCTTGACGGAATATACGTGCCTTCGCCGTCCGGAATGATGATCGAATCGCCGACAGCGAGCGGCGAAGACTGGTCGATACCGTTGAACTGCGCGATTTCAGCCGCATCCGCCTTGTACTTTTTGGCGATGCTTGCGAGCGTGTCGCCATTCGCCACCGTATGCATCGTGCCGGAAACTGGCAGGATGACGAGCGTCATGCCCGGCTGGATGCTCCGCGCGGTCACGTTGTTGGCCCAGATGATCGTGTTCACCGACACGCCGAACATCTTGGCGATGCTTGCGAGCGTGTCACCTTTGCGCACGACGTATTTGCTGATCTGGCCAGTATCGGCAGAATCGCCGACGTCCGCAAGCGTGCCGGACGGACCGGTATTTGAGACAAGGGCGGTGTTGTCGCCGGATACCAGGATGTCGCCGCCGCCGACCGCTCCCGAAGCGCTGAAGTTGGTCAGATTCTGCAGGAGCGGAACGTTCTGGGAATTGAATCCGGCGGATTGGCCGGCACTTGCTGAAATCGTTTGGTCGCCGGAAAACATGACGGAAATGGCCGAAAACAGCCCGGCACTTGCCGAAAATGGAGCGGCAAAGGAAAGAAACGCCACACCAAGAGCAAGGAGCCGTTTTGAAAAAACGGCCAAGAATAAGGACTTTATAGAGCGGCCGAGCGATGCAAAAACACTTTTCTGGCCGCGGATTGAGTTTTTTCCTAAAATAAGCCTATTTCTTAAGGGATTTCTGCCGTCCTGTCGTTCACATGGCTCTGTTGAGCCATATTTTCAGTCTTTGCTTTCCGTTGCGGAACCTATTCATGATACCGCCGGGAGTACCATAGTCAACAGGGTTATCCACATCAATAAAAAGCCCGTCACAGTTACCGTGACGGGCTCATACAGCTAAACTTATTTTTATCTTGAGGCCTTCGTCCTTTCATTTAGCCTCTTATAGGCAAGATCAAACACGGCTCGAGGACTTTCGGCAAAAAGTGTTGCTGAACCGCTCCATGGACAAGCACTGCTCTCTTCACCACTTTTCCAGGAAAACCTAACCATATCACCGCGGTAATCAAAATAAACTCCGCGATGTTTATGGGTATCTGGCCAGGGATAGAGTTCATCCCCGGCGCAGTCGATACCAAGGTTATCCTGATTGATGAGCCGTTCCGGATGCGTCAGGAGCATGCATCCGATCTCGAATGCTCCGAGCCCGAATTCTCCATTACTGAGCCCAAAACGGAGCGCCCGCTTGTTCGACTCGCCGCGATGGCAAATGCCGAACTGCGCCGGAAACAGCAGGATGCTCGGATATTGCTGACGAGCAACGAGATCGATCATCAGCGTTTCCTTAAGGATATTCTCACGCAGGTACTGGAAACCCGGACCGATCGGCTTGAACGAAAGCAGGGAATGCAGCCATGTCTTTCGAGACGCCCGCTTTTCCTTGTCTTTCTTCTCCTTCAAATATTCGCAGTCGGCATCGAATCCGCTTTTGAAAATCTGCGGAATGACCGAGAACACTTTTTCCGCTGCCTGATCATACCGCTCGCCGAATATTTCCGAATATGCCCGCCAGTTCGGCACGGCAAACCATCCTTCGGCCCCATCGGGAAGATCAAACGGCCTACTCTTCACCCGGAACGAGAGCCGCGGATCGGTATCGTCCGCAATGCCCGGAAACAGTTTCCGCAACCGCTTGATCTGCTCTTCGACCGGCTTTGCAAACCGGTAACCGGCAGGGTAGCCGTATTCGGATTTCATCTCCTCGTCGAAACCGGACATCCCGTCTATCGTTTCTCGCACGGCGTTCTCGAATTTGTTCCTGTTCTTCAGAAACTCCGCGGCGTTGTGGCTTGTGTATCTGTCTTCAGCCTGTGCGACAATCGTTTTTGCGATGCGTCCGGCGAGTGTTTCAATGCGTGCGCGTTGCGACGGATTCATAAGATCCATGTGATCCCTCCATTTTGAAATAACTTCTGCTGACACTCTATGCTTTGAAGCCGCGGATGTCAAAGCAAACGAAGCCTGTGCTATAGTAGCAAAATGAACGAGTTGGAAGGGCTCAATGAGCGGCAAAAAGAGGCGGTGATGCAAACAAACGGCCCGGTTTTGATCATTGCCGGGGCGGGAGCGGGCAAGACGAAGACGATCGTCCATCGGATTTTGCATTTGATCAAAGAAGGCGTGGCGCCGGAGGCGATTCTCGCCATCACGTTCACGAACAAAGCGGCAAAAGAGATGCGCGAACGCGTGGAAAAAGCCCTGGCAAGCGACAAAACCCTGAATCTGCCGACGCATTTCCCGGGCAAGCCGTTCGTCAGCACGTTCCACTCGCTCGGCGTGCGTATCATCAAGGAAAACGCGCAAGCGATCGGCCTCACCCGCCATTTCGCCATCCTCGATCGGAGCGATTCTTCGAAAATCGTGAAAGAATGCCTTGCCGAGCTTTCCATCGATCCGAAACAGTTCGAGCCGGCGAAAATCCTGAATCGCATTTCGCGGGAAAAAGGGAATCTCACGACGGCCGAAGAATTTTCGCGCGACGCCGACCGCGGCTACACGGTTCCTGGCGTGACGGCTCGCGTCTGGCCAATGTACGAAGCGAAGCTCGCGAAAGACAAATCGCTCGACTTCGACGATCTGCTTTTGAAAACGTACGAAATCCTGCGCGATCATCCGCGCGTGCTCGAACACTACCAGGAGCTCTGGAAATACATCCATATCGACGAGTACCAGGACACGAACAAGGTGCAATACGCGATCGCGAAACTTCTCGCCGCAAAATACAAAAATATGACGGTCGTCGGCGACATCGACCAGTCCATCTACAGCTGGCGCGGCGCGGACATTCAGAACATTCTGGATTTTGAAAAAGATTATCCCGATGCCAAGACGATTCTGCTCGAGGAAAATTACCGCTCGACGCAGACGATCCTTGCCGCCGCGAACGAAGTGATCAAAAAGAACGCGCAGCGTCGCGAGAAAAACCTCTTCACGAAAAATGCGAAGGGGGAGAAGATCTCCTATTTCCGCGGCACGAATGAAACGGAAGAAGCGCGCTTCATCGCGCGCAAGGCTTCCGAGCTCACCGGAAAAGGCGTCCCGGCGCGCGAGATCGCGGTCCTGTACCGCGCAAATTTTCAATCGCGCGCGCTTGAGGAAGCGATGCTCGCCGAAAGCGTGCCGTACCAGGTGCTCGGCACGAAATTTTTCGAGCGCAGGGAAGTGCGCGACATCCTCGCGTACCTCGGCGCCGCGCTCGATCCGGAGCAGCTTGCAAGCGTCAAGCGCATCATCAATATCCCGGCGCGCGGCATCGGCAAAGTCACCATGTTGAAAATTTTCGAAGGAAACAGAAACAGTTTGCCGAGCGCGGTCGGCGAAAAAGTGAATCATTTTTACCGTCTTCTCGAAAGAATAAAGAAAGAAACTGAAACGAAAAAACCGTCGGAAGTGCTGCGTTTTATCATCAAAGAAAGCGGGCTTGAGCTTGAATTACAGAAAGGAACAGAGGAGGACAAAGAGCGGCTCGAAAACATGCGCGAGCTTGCGACCCTCGCCACGAAATACGATTACTTGCCGAAACCGGAAGGCATCGAGAAGCTTCTCGAGGAAGCGGCGCTGGCGACCGACCAGGATTCGATGGAGAAAAACGAGAATGCGGTCAAGCTCATGACCGTGCATGCATCGAAAGGCTTGGAATTTGATTATGTTTTTATCACCGGGCTCGAGCAAGACCTCTTCCCGCATCAAGCAATCGGCAAGGACGAGAAGACTCCCGAAGAAATGGAAGAAGAGCGGCGGCTTTTCTATGTTGCGCTCACCCGCGCCCGGAAAAAATTATTCCTCACGCACGCCGAAATGCGCACGATCTTCGGCTCGACGCAGGTGAACCTGCCGTCCGAATTTTTCGCCGACTTTGACAGCGATCTTTTGGAGGAGGAAAAATTCGAGTTTCGGGATAAAATAATTTATCTTGACTGGTAATGGAAAACATCCGCGCGAAAAAATCGTTGGGGCAGAATTTTTTGAAATCGAGGAAGGCGCTCGAAGCGATGGTGGCTGCCGGGGGCGTTTCCGCCGGAGACACCGTGCTTGAGATCGGCCCGGGACAGGGAGCGCTCACGGAAAAATTATTGGAAACCGGCGCAGACGTGATCGCCATTGAAAAGGACGATCGGCTCATCGCGGTCCTTGAGGAAAAATTTGCCGAAGCGATGCGAGACGGCGCATTGCGGCTTGTCCATGCGGATGTACTCGAGGAAGATATCGCCGCGCTCGGACTGAAAAATCACGGATACAAGCTCATCGCAAACATTCCGTACTACATTACCGGCCAGATATTTCGGAAATTCCTCTCGGGAAATATCCAGCCGACAAAACTCGTCATGATGGTGCAGAAGGAGATCGCGGACAGGATCGTCGCCCGCGACGGCAAGGAAAGCCTGCTCTCGCTTTCCGTCAAAGCATACGGCACGCCGAAAAAGATCATGAAAGTGGAGAAGGAAAACTTCAGCCCGCAGCCGAAGGTGGACTCGGCGATCTTGCTCGTGGACGATATTTCAAAGGATTTTTTCGATGATCTGGACGAAAAACGGTTTTTTGGAATTTTGAAAGCCGGATTTGCGCATAAAAGGAAAATTTTGGCTGCCAATCTGAAGGAAATGGCGGAAAAAAGGGGCGGAAAAAATCTTTCCGTGATTTTTTCCGCCCTTCCTCTTGCGGCAAAAGCCCGCGCCGAAGAGCTTTCCCTTGATGATTGGAAAAAACTGGCGGTTGTTCTATAATAGGGACACAGAAACCTCTATGAAAAAATTCGAATTCAACGCGTTTCTCGTCATCGCGCTCATCACTCTCTTCTCAGTCTCGGCGTATGCGGCGCAATTCATCCTCTCGCCGGGCACGACGCAGGCTCCGGCAACGACCACGGTGCCGGTCTTCACCCGCAATCTCATCACGGGCATGCAGGGTTCCGACGTCTCGGCACTGAACGCTATCCTCGACATCGAATTCAACACGACGGTCCCGGACCAGGGAACGTTCACCGCAAGCACCGAATCGTATCTCATCAAACTGCAGCAGCGATACGACCTCACACCTTCCGGCACCGTTTCGGGCAGTGACATGATCGCGAAATTGAACGCCCTCGCGCAGGCCTACAACATCACGCTCGCCCAATTCCCGGTCTCGACGGGACCGTCCGTGCCGCAGGTGTTCACGCAGGACCTCTCACTCGGTTCGGTGAGCGACCAGGTGACACTCCTGAAAACCGTCCTGAATTCCGATCCCGACACTGCTCTTGCCTATACGACCGCGCCGTCAAATGTGTTCGACGCGGCGACCCAGGCGGCGGTCATCAAGTTTCAGAACAAATACGCTTCGATCATTCTCATTCCGAACGGTCTGTCGCAAGGTACCGGTTCGGTCGGCGCCGCCACGCGCGACAAGCTCAATCGCATCATTGCGGCGATGAATCTCGGAACGGTCGCGCAAACCGGCACGTCCTCGAGCGTATCAACGACATACACGCCGGCCGGAACGACGCAAGCCGGGGCGTCCTGCACGTCCGATACCTGGACCTGCAGCGACTGGAGCTCGTGTACGCCGTATGTAAAAACAACGACCACTACACCGCCACCCGTCACCATCAGCCGGCCGTCAGGCCTTTCGTGCACGCCGGGAACAAGCGGCACGGCTGGAGGTTGCTATGTCGACTGCTATGGATTCGGCGGGCAGCCGAGCGTTTTCAACGAATCGGGAGAGCAGGTCAGCAAAGCATCGGTATCATCTGACGGTTTCGGCGGTTGGCTCGTCAACCCGAACGGCATCACGAACGGAACATATTTCATAGAAAGCGGCAGCCAGAGCGTCACGCATTCCTTCTCTTACGGCAGCGCATGCTTCACGCCGCCCGTTCAGTCTCAGCCGATAACGCAGACGGCGACCATAACGCCGACGACCCAGACAAGGACCTGCACGATCGCGACCGTCTGTTCCGCGCCCGGGGCGAATCATACGCTGAACCTTCCTACATCGCAGGCGTGTCCGGCGACGCCAAATCCGTCCTCGAACGGCGCAAATGCGGGCCAGCCCTCCTCTTCTGCCTGCAACCCGGCGAACCTGACCACGCTTCAGCGCGCCGGCATCGTAGCGCCTCCCGCCGGCTGCAGCATACAGCCTTCGACAAGCGGTGGATCGGCATCAGGCGGTTGTAATGCACTTGAGGTGGTTTCCGGCATCTGCGTCGCCCAAGCGGTCGTGAGCGGAGTCGGAAGCGTCGTCGGTGGCGTCGTGAATGCGGTCGGCAGCGCGATAGGCGGCGTCGTCAATTTTATCGGCGGCCTTTTCTAACCAGATGATCGATTCGAAGTATCTTCCGTCAAGAAAATTCGTCACGGCGCTCGGCATCGCCGCCTTTCTCATCCTCGCCGCATGGGGCATCTCTCTCATCAAGCCGGGTACGCCGCACGCAAAGATCGTCACCATAAACAATCCGGCGTCTTCCATTCAGGTTGACACGGATACGGACGGCTTGCCTGACTGGGAAGAAGCGCTCTACGGTACCGATCCGCACAATCCCGACACAGCAGGTGACGGCATGACGGACGGGGAGAAAATACAAGAGAGCCGCGATCCGACCCTGCCGAATACGGCGGCAATCGGCATGGCGCCAACGAACCTCTTCAGCACGACGACCGTCGCCGAAAGCAACGCGATCGCGGCGGCGAACGACAACTTGAACGCTACCGAGAAATTGGCTCACGATCTTTTTTCGAACATCATCGCCGCCCAGCCGGTTGGCGGCTCGCTTGATCAGAACACCGTGAACATGCTCGCCGATCAGGCGATCGGCAATCTGCCGCAGAAGAACTTCATCGGCACGACCACCATGACCGGTCTGCATTTCATTCCGATCGATCAAGCCAACATTCATGCCCAGATCACCGCATACCGGAGCGCGTTTTACCTGGCGACCGACGGAATCAAAGCGCTGCTCGGCCAAGACGCCGCGGCATTCAACGCAAACAGCGCAAGCGGCGATATGAGCGGTGCACAAACCGCCGTACTAAAAATAATAGCTTCGTATCAGGCCATCGCCCAAACGCTCATCCGCATGCCCTTGCCGGCAATCCCCGAATCGCTTGGAGCTGAAACGCATCTCGCCATCGTGAACGATCTTCAAGGTTTGGCCGCTCTTGACCGTGATATACTTGCTTCGAACAAGAACAACGACAGCGCGTCGATATACGCCGACCTGCAGAACTATATCGGACTTACGTCGAATCTCGTCGCATCGCTGTACTTGATGGATACGAACCTCGGTATCGCCAGATCGAACAACTAACATGAAAAACCGGCGCATTATTCCCATACTTTTCATCGTTCTGTTCTTTTTCGGCGTCGGATATCATCCGAGGCGAGCGCATGCGCAAATCCCGGTGACCGATGCCGGCGCCATCACCTTTCTGACCCAGATAGCCGCATCGGCAGGGGCGACGGCTGGATCGACCGCCGGCATCGCAACGGAACAAACCGGGCAGGACATCTGGACGCAAGCGTGGAACAAAGTCGTCCTGCCGGCCGCCGAAGGCGCCGCAAAACAGTTCGCGCTCCAACTCATCCAGAACCTGACGGAGGCAACGGTAAAATGGATCAACAGCGGCTTCAACGGCCAGCCGACCTATGTCGCCGATATTGGCGGTTTCCTCGCCAATACCGCGGACCAGACCGTAGGCAACATGCTTTTCAACGACCCGTCGCTCAATTTTCTCTGCGCGCCGTTCCAACTCCAGGTCAAGCTCGCGCTCGGCCTCTCGTATTCGCAACCGTTCTACAAGCAGATCAACTGTACGCTCTCGGGTGCGATCAACAATGCGACGAATGCCGTGAACAATTTCACCAATACCGTCAATACCGATTTCCGCACCCCGGGAGGATGGCAGAACTGGCTCTCGATCACGACGCAACCGCAGAATAACGCCATCGGCGCATTCCTGGTCGCCCGCTCGAACCTCGACAGCCAGATTTCCGCAAAACAGGCGGCCGCTTCCACAGAACTCACCCTCGGCCAAGGCGCGCTTTCCTACATGCAATGCGATCTCAATACCTATACGCCGAACGGCAATCTCGTTTCTACGAAGCACATCACCACCTCGCCGAATTACGGCTCGAGCTTTAAAAGCACGACGGATCAGGGCGGATATTACACGCAGCTCGATAACTGCGAGGTAAAGACGCCCGGTTCGGTCATCACCCAAATGCTTGGCTTCCAAGCAACCGGCGACGCGCGAACGCTTGAGCTTGAAGCTGCTCTGTCGAACGGCATCGATACCATATTTCAGGCGCTTGCGAACGAACTCGTCAAATCGGCAGCCGACCAGTTGGCCAACGGCCTGATCGGCAGCGGGGCGGGGCAGTATCAATCGAACTTTGGCCAATTGAGCCAGTTGAACGTTTCAAATTACAATGCCGCGCTCACAAACACGTTCAACAATCCGGGCGCCCTTGATTTCACCGGACAGTTGAATCAGTATGCAAGCGGCTTTTCCACCGGTCCGGCAAGTGCGACATCATCGACATCCTCGATGGCGGCAGCGGCCGGTATCAGTCCGGACGATCCGTTCTACTCACAGAAGACGAACGGCGTCGTGATCATCGACAATATTCTCAACTTTGAAGGCCAATACCAGGCGGCGTTCGCCACCGCGCAGAACGCGCTTGCGGCCGGTAGGTTCGTCTTCGCGAATGCGGTCGCATGCAATATGAAGCTCGGCGACGGCGTATCGTACTCGCGGGCCATCTTGATCAATGCAAACGTCGTATCGAACATCGACGGGGCCACGAATCCGTCGCGCACAGTGCAGCAGATCCCGTGGAACCTTTCTTATATAAACAACTCCATCGCCTTGTCGAACACGCACATTTCCTTCCTGAATGCCGCCTCGAGCGCAATCGCCGCGGCGACATCGACCGATCAGATAGCCGCCATCATGACCCAGGTGAACGGCACGTCCTTCGGCAGCGACCAGCCGCTCGCCAACATGCCGGCGAACATCGCAAACTGGCTCTCCCAGATGCAAATCGCCTATACCACGAGCCAATGCCCGATCGATCTCTCCGCTCCGGCGCCTTCGCCGACGACCGCTACGGCGTCCACTTCCGCATCGAGCACGCCATAATAGGAGAGTTATGCACATTTCGGTCCGGAAAGCCTAGGCTTTCCGGACCTTTGTGGTATAATTTTTCCCAATGAAGCGATTTTTCACAAAATCGGTTGCGCTTTTTCTGCTATGCGCGGCTGTTTTGGGTGCTTTTTCGAGCGAAGCGATAGCGCAGACAACGCAAAATTCGCAGGTTCCAACAAAAGCTGTGACATACAGCTATACATCAACCGGCCTGGCGAACGAACAAGTCGTATCATCATTCACTTATATCGGCAGCGGAAATTGGTCTGCAAGCAGCGGTGGAAGCGCCGTACAGTCCGGTCAGCATATAACGAATGATACGCTGGCCATCTATTATCACTTTGACCCGTCGGCAATCGATCCGGGTACCGGTACGACCTATCAGGCGGCCGAACAAGCATGGGACGCCGCAAATCCCGGTGCCGCTCAGGCCAACAATGCGAACAACGGCGGCGGCCAAGGGACGTCGGCGAGCGATATTCTTGATTTCGGGTTTGGCATCGGCAACCTTGTCGTAAACGGCGTTTCACTCCTCGCCATCGGCACAATCCTCCTGATCATCTACGGTTTTGTGAGCACGGTCATGGTCATCGCCGGCGCCATCCTTGACTTGACGCTTCATGCGACACTGTTCAACATGTCGAATTTTTTCAGCAGTCTTGGCACGCTCACAAATGTCTGGACGATTATGCGGGATGCGGCGAACATTACCTTCATCTTCATCCTCCTCTTCATCGCCATCACCATGATCGTGAAGGGACTCGGTCTTCAATCGAAAGCGACGATTACCGGCGTAATCGTCAGCGCCATTTTTATTAATTTCAGCCTGTTCTTTACCGAGCTCATGATCGACGCTGGCAATATCATCGCAGTGGCAATCTTCAACAAAATCCCCAACATCACGTTCTACGGCAGCACGGTGACAAACAGCGCCACGAACATCGGCTCATCGATCTCCGGCTTGCTCATCAACAGCTTCACCAACTCAAACCATTCGCTCCTGAGCCTTGCCACGGTCAGCGGCCAGGCCGGCGTCATCACGAATCTCGTCCTGCATATCATCCTTGTCGCGATCGTCTGCTGGGCGTTGTTCTATGCCGGCGCGATGTTCACCGGTAGGCTTGTCATCCTCATCATCCTCGCGGTCACGTCACCGTTCGGCTTCATCGGCGGCGCATTGCCGTGGCTCGATAGCGTACGCAAGGACTGGTGGGGCATGCTGACGGAACAGATTCTCGTCGCGCCGCTTTTTATGGTTGTCATACTTATCCTCGTAACCTTCCTGCAGAGCCTCGGCGGGGCGCTCCAGTCGGCGACAGTGTCATCGCTCTGGAACAATTTCACGAGCACCAACGGATCAAGTGGATTTGATTGGCAGAGCTATCTCTATTTCGCTATCACCATTTTCTTCTTCTGGAAAGGCATGCAGCTTGTCAGGAAATGGAGCGGCGAGGTTGGCAAAGTGGCGATGGCGGTGATGAATACGGTCACGATCGCCGGTTTAACTGCCATTACCGGAGGTTTGGCGGGTGGCGGCATGCTCACCGGCATGTTCGGAGCGGAAGCGGCAGGCGCAGCAGAAGCGGCGGCGGCAGGGAAACGGGGTGTCAGCGCGATCACGGCTCGCATGGGCGCCCGGCTGAACGCAGGTCTCAAGGCGGAAAATTTTGGAACGAACGCCGGCAAGACGGCATACAAGTTCGCGACCGGCGGTTTCAATGAAAAACCGGGCGTTCTCGGCGACATAGGAAGAACCGTGAGAAAAACAGCGTTTTCGGAAATAACGAAAGCGACCGGCGGTCTCGTCAACCCCGCAAAGATAGAAACGGCAATCAAGAAACGCAGCGCCGAAAACGAAAAACTCGTGATGAAGGAAAAAGAGAGCGTCGGCGGACAAAAACAGATCGACGAGCAGAAGCAGCTTTCCGAGATCGAGAAGAACATCAACGCCCAGGTCGATCAGCGGCTGGCGATCGAGGACCCGACGCTGAAATCGAAGCTTGAGCACATCGAGAACGACAAGGCGAATGCGGAAAAAGAGATAAACAAGAAACAGGAAGAGCTCAACAAGACGAATGAAACCCTGAAAAAAGCCCAGGACAACCTCGATCGCATGAACGTATACGTGCCGGCCGCCGACCGCGCGCAGGCGACAAAAGCGGTCGAAGAAGCGAGGACTTCTCAGGTGAAGGCACAGGAAAGCCTGAATGAAACGAACAAGAAGCTCGGGGAAATCAAAGAGCTCATGGGTAAACGCGAAGCGGTGGCGGACAAGGTCGCCGGCGAGCTCGGCGTGAACTGGACGGAAATGAAGGAACGCCAGGAAACACTGAACAAAACGATCGCGGAAAAGGCGGTTGAAGCGAACAAGTTCATCAGGAGGACCGCCGAGGCCGGGCCGGTCGCCGGATTCTTCAATACCGGCATACTTTTCACGAAAGAACGCCAAAAGGTCGTCCAGAAAATGCGCGCGCAGAAAGGGAAGTATAATAATATCGATTTCAAGAAGGCCATCGCGGACCTTCAGAAAAATCTCGGCGTGTCCGAAGAAGGCGGCGGCGACAAACCGAAGGAACAGAAAAAAGAAGAAAAATAAACCTATGGACAATTTTCTGCCGGATGAATTGAAACAGCAATATGCGGCCCTGCCGCGGGAACTTCAGGCGGCCATCGCCGCCGCTGATCTGCCGGACAAGCTCCAGACGATCGCAATGGACAACAAGCTCCTGCTCGATCAGGCCGGCGGCGTGCAGATGGAAACACTGTTGGTTCTTTTCGGGCTCGAATCGCTCGATGACTATATCGACAACCTCGTAAAAAACGCCGGACTTTCGCGCGGCCAGGCGATCGCATGTGCCAAAGAAGCGGATGACCTGATCTTCAAAAACATCCGCGAAACACTGCAAAAGCTTGATGAAGCGGAAAAAACCGCGGAAGACGAGGAAAACAAAAAAACGGTCATGCCTTCCCGCGAGGAAATCCTCGCGGGCATCGAGAATCCGAAAAGCATCGGCGCGGCGCCTGTTGCTGCGGCGCCGGCGGCAAGTCCGGCGACTGCTCCGATGCAGCCGGCGGGGAAGAGTGCCGAGGAAAATCTCCTGCCGGAAATTCCGCCTGCACCCGGCATGCCGGCGGTCACCGCATTCGCGCCGGAAGAGAAACCGTACCATGCGAATATTTCTCCGGCCGCCGACATCGTCGCGGCGAAGATGTCCGCACCGGTCATCGTGCCGGCGCAAACGGTCGTCGTTGAGGAAAAATCGAAACTGCCTGAGGCGAAACCCGCGTCGTCCGCGGCGGGCGCCGATCCGTATCGCGAAGCCATTTCATAACATGCAATTCCAGGTCCCCCAATTCATCGAAGTGGAAGACAAGATCTTTGGACCGCTCACCATCAAGCAGTTCCTCTATCTCGCGGGCGGCATCGGCATGGGCATCATCATCTGGCTCTACGTGCCGTCGAAGGTCATCGCCGTGATCCTCATCCTGCCGATCGCCGCGTTCGCCCTCGCACTTGCCTTCTATCGGATGAACGGCAAACCGTTCATCGATGTCGTCGAATCCGCCTTCTATTACTGGATCGGCGACAAGCTCTATATATGGAAAAAGGCCGACAAACAGCCAGAGCACACCTTGTCAAAAGACGTGGCGCAGGCAAAAGCGATCGTGAACGTGCCGAAAATGTCCGAATCGAAGCTCAAAGACCTCACCTGGTCGCTCGACATCAAGGAATCGCTCAACCCGGTGACGCATGACGAGACATAAATAGTGTATACTTACCGCATATGCCAGTCTCGAAAGCAGCGCAAGATTTCGTCCCGGTGAAGGAGATCCGCGACGGCATCGTCGTCCTCAAGGACGGCTCGCTCCGCGCGATCCTGCTCGCGTCATCCGTCAACTTCGCGCTCAAATCCGCCGACGAACAGCAGGCGATCATCCTCCAGTTCCAGAGCTTTCTGAACGCGCTCGATTTTTCTATTGAGATCTCCATCCAGTCGCGAGAGCTCGACATCCGGCCGTACATCGCCATGCTTGAAGGCCGCTACAAGAACGAGCTCGGCGACCTCATGAAAGTGCAGATCCGCGAATACATCCAGTTCGTCAAATCGTTCGTCGAACAGACGAGCATCATGACGAAGACCTTCTTCGTCGTCGTGCCGTTCTCGCCGACCATCGCGACCTCGTCGAATCCGCTCGCGACCATTACCGGCAAGAAAAAAGGCGCGGAAGCGGCGAAGAACGACCTTGCCGAATTCGAGGAGAACCGCACCCAGCTCGAGGAACGCCTCGGCGCGGTATCGCAAGGCCTCGTGCGCTGCGGCATCCGCTCGGTCCAGCTCGGCACCGAGGAGATCGTCGAGCTCTTCTACAAGACGTTCAACCCTGGCGACCTCGAAAAGCCGATGGTGCCGACGCCGGCCGCGGCCCAATAAAAAACCATGGCATTCCTCGATATTTTCAAAAAGAAAGACGACAAACAGAACGAACTGACCTCGTTCCTGCCGCAGGAAATCTACGAATCCGGCGTCCTTGAACTGCAGGACGTCATCGCACCGTCCGCGCTCAAGATCTCTTCGAAAGAGCTGTCGCTCGGCGAGAAGATCGTCCGGACGTTCTTCGTCATCTCGTATCCGCGCTTCCTGACCGAAAGCTGGTTCTCGCCGATCATCAACCTCGACAAGATCTTCAACATCGCGGTCTTCATCCATCCGATCGACACGGCGAAGGTCCTGCGCCAGTTCGAGAAGAAAGTCGCCGAAGTGCAGAGCCAGATCAACGCCCGCGAGCGCAAAGGTCTCGTGCGCGACCCGATGCTCGACACCGCGTACCAGGACCTCGAAACGCTCCGCGACCAGCTCCAGCAGGCGCAGGAGAAGCTCTTCGACGTCGGCCTGTACATCAGCGTCTACGGCGATTCGGAGGACGAGCTCGACAAGATGGAAGCGGAGATCAAATCGATCCTCGAATCGCGTCTCATCTACATCAAGCCGGCACTTTTCCAAGAGGAGCAGGGCTTCAAGAGCGTCCTGCCGATCGCGACCGACCTGCTCGCCGTCCATTCAAAGCTCAATTCCTCGCCGCTTTCCTCATTGTTCCCGTTCGTTTCCTTTGATCTGACGTCCGACAAAGGCATCCTGTACGGCATCAACCGGCACAACTCGTCGCTCGTTCTCTTCGACCGCTTCTCGCTCGAGAACTACAACTCGATCACCTTCGCGAAATCCGGCTCCGGCAAATCCTACTGCACGAAGCTCGAGATCATCCGCTCTCTCATGTTCGATATTGACGTCATGGTCATCGATCCCGAACGGGAATACGAATCGCTCGCCGAGGCGACGGGCGGCAAGTCGTTCAATATCTCGCTGAACTCGTCGAGCCATATCAACCCGTTCGACCTGCCCGCGCCAAAGGAAGACGAATCGCCGGCGGACGTCTTGCGGAGCAACATCATCAACCTCGTCGGCCTCTTCCGCATCATGCTCGGCGGCCTCTCGCCCGAAGAGGACGCGATCGTCGACCGCGCCATCACCGAAACGTACGCGCTCAAGGACATCACGCCGGATTCCGATTTCGCCGACATCGAGCCGCCGCTTCTTTCCGACTTCGAGCTCGTCCTCTCCGGCATGAAAGGCGCCGAATCGATCGTCGAACGGCTTTCGAAATACACCCGCGGCACCTGGTCTGGATTCCTGAACCGTCCGACGAACATCGACATCAACTACAAGTTCGTCGTCTTCTCGATCCGCGACATGGAAGACGAGCTCAAGCCCGTCGCCATGTACATCATCACGCACTACATCTGGAACGCTATCCGCCGCGTGCAGAAGAAGCGCCTCATGGTCATCGACGAGGCGTGGTGGATGATGAAATCGGACGACACGGCATCTTTCCTCTATTCGCTCGCCAAGCGCGGACGCAAATACTATCTCGGTCTTGCCACCATTACCCAGGACGTCGAGGACTTCCTGAAATCACCGTACGGCCTGCCGATCGTCACGAACTCGTCCATCCAGATCCTCCTGAAACAATCGCCGACCGTCGTCGACAACCTCCAGAAAGTCTTCAATCTCACCGACGAGGAAAAATACCTCCTTCTCGAATCCGACGTCGGTGAAGGCATTTTCTTCGTCGGCCTCAAGCACGTGGCCATCAAGATCATCGCTTCCTATACCGAGGACCAGATCATCACCTCCGATCCGTCCCAATTGCTCGCCATCCGCAAGGCGAAAGAGGAGCTTGCCGCGGGCGTATCCGCGCAAAAATAGCCTGTGCTATAATGATATCGGCATGAAATTCGCCGGAACAATATTCTCCCTCTTCATTCTCGCCGTCCCGTCGCTCGCGTTCGCGCAAACGGCGAGTTCGACCGTTGCCGTCTCCGGAAGCGTCGATCTGGTCGTCGAGTCGACGTCTTTGGTGCCGCCGTTTTACACGGGCAAGGCGATATTCGCGACACAGGGTACCGCGCGGATCATCGCCCTGCCGAATGTCATGGAAAACGGCTCGGCCCTTTCGGCAAACGATCTCGTCTTCACCTGGCAACGAGATGGTCAGACATTGTCCGCCGAATCCGGGGCGGGCAAGGATGCGATCACCGTCTCGGGTACGGTGCCGATCCGCGATATCAGCGTGTCAGTGAGCGTATCGGACGCGTCCGGCAACGTTCTCGCGACCGCCTCGAAGATCCTCTCACCGGCCGATCCGAAGGTCCTTGTCTACGAGGACAATCCGCTCTACGGCATCCTGTTCAACAAAGCGATGTCGGGAAATTATTATCTCGGCCAGCGGAGCGAGCTCGATCTTGTCGCCGAACCGTATTTCTTCAATCTCGCAAGCATCGACGGCCAGGACTCGACGTACAAATGGTTCGTCAACGGGAATTATGCGAGCCCTTCGGGCGCGTCAAACGAGCTCATCCTCAAGCAGGCCGGGAACAATCTTTCGGGCACGGCCGCCGTAACCCTCGACGCGAACAACAACGACCGCATCTTCCAATACGCGAGCACGAACTTTAACGTCAACTTCGGCATATGAAAAAACTGGTCATGACATTCGGCATCGTTTTCGTCCTCCTTGCATCCGCGGGGATGACGGCGCGCGCCCAGAGCAACCAGAACAATGTCATCTGTTCGCCGACCACCAATACGACGGCGTCCGGACAGAACTGCTATACGCCGCTCCAGCCGGCGGCCTTTGCCGGCATCACGGGCAACACGACCGACCTCGGCTCATTCCTCGGTTCCGTCTTCAATTGGGGCATCGCCGTCGCCGTGGCGCTCGCGCTCATCATGATCATCTGGGGCGGCATCGAAAAGATGACGACCGATTCCTGGCAGAAAAAAGATGAGGGGCAAAAAAGGATCGAGAATGCGCTCTGGGGGCTCGGTCTCGCGCTCGTATCATGGCTCATTCTTTATATCATCAATCCGACGCTCGTCACCTTCAGCGGCAATACCCTGCTCAATTCGAGCGTCATACCCGTTCCGCAGACGAGCACGAATTCCTCGCTCCTCAATACGGCAGGGCAGACAACGAACGCATCGTCACCGTCGGGCAATGCCGCCGGATGCTCAAGCTGCGTGCCGGCGTCCCAGGAAGGCCTGACCTGCAAAACGACCGGTTGCGAGCTCAACCAAACGCTTGCCACGGAACTCGCCCAAGCATTTTCGCAACCGGGCGTACCGGCGGCACAAGTGACGGAAGGGTATCCGCCGACGGTCGACCATATATCCGCTTGCCATCAGAACGGCACCTGCGCCGACGTGAACCTCGTCAGCAAATCGACGAGCGTAAGCGACGTCGGCCAGCTCTATAACGCCATGATCGGCGCCGGGCTCAATCCGGCATACGAGACGGCAAGCGCGGCCGCATGCCAACCGTATATCACCGCAAACATCAAATGCATCGTCGCGTCAGACAACACCGCCCCGTCATTTCATGTAAATATGTAAAAACATGTCGAGACGCACCGCCATTATTGCCATCATAGCCGTAGCGATCCTCATCATCGGGGGACTGTATCTTTGGTATTCCGGCTCGAGCGGGAACAAACAGGCGTCGGCAACGGCGACATCGACGGCGAATCCGTTCGGTGCCGCGCCGGGGAACGCCGCGGGAACGGGCGCGAACAACGCGGGCATAAGCGGAGGAAATGCCGGAACCGCAAAAGGAAGGCTCGTCGAACTTTCCGCGAATCCGACGTCCGGCTCGGTCTTCTTCGCGACATCGAGCAACCAGGACGTTCTCGAATACGTCGACCGGGCCACCGGCAACGTGTATCAGTACGTCGCACAAACGCGGACCGGACAGCCGGTACGCCTGACGAACACGACCATACCCAAAATCCAGCAAACGGTCTGGTCGGCCGCCGGCCAGAGCGCCATCTACCGATATTTGAACGACGCCGGCGAGATCGTCAGTTTTTCGGGAACGATGCAGTTCGCTTCGTCGAGCGGCGGACTCGGATCGATCGGCGGCGTATTTCTTGTCCGGAATCTTGTTTCGCTTGCGGCCGACCCGGCAGGGAAACAGGTGTTCGGCATTCTTGAAAAAGACGACGGTTCGGGCAGTTACGGCATTGTCTCAAACTTCGACGGTACGAAACGCAAGGAGATCGTCGCTTCGCCCGTTTCTTTCTGGAACGTCGCCTGGCCGGCGGAAAACACGATCACCATGACGACGAAGCCTGCGTCCGAAGAATACGGCTATCTGTACTTCCTCAATCCGCAGACATCCGCATTCACGAGGATCCTCGGCGGCATCGCCGGCCTTTCGACCCGTGTGAACAGCGACGCGAGCAAGGTCGCCTATTCGGCAAGTGCGAACGGTTCGGTCGAACTTTCCATCTACACCGTTGCGAACGGCACGATGCAAGATACCGGCCTCGCAACGCTCGCCGACAAATGCGTGTGGAGCGCGAAGAGCAAGAATATTTTGTATTGCGCCGTACCGCAGATAATCGCCTCGGATTCGTATCCGGATGCGTGGTACCAGGGCACGGAGAGTTTTTCCGACAATATCTGGACAATCGACACGGACACCGGCGCGACGACCGAACTGTATCAGATAGGCAAAAATGAAAATGCGAGCATTGATGCGATGAACCTGGTGGTCAGCCCCGACGGAAACTATCTCGCCTTCCAGAACAAGAACGATCTCAGCGAGTGGGTCCTCGATATCAACCAATAGCTATTCGCCGACGTATTTGATGACGACACGGCGGTTCTTGCCTTCGCCGATCGATTCGGTTTTCACGCCGGGCGCGCCGGCAAGGGTGCCGTGGACGACGAGCCGTTCGTAGGAGGACATCGGTTCGAGCTCGACGTCCGCGCGCATGCCGCGCGACCGTTCAGCGAGCATGTTCGCCTTTATTTTGAGTTTATCGATCATGCCGGCCTTGTAGTCGTTCACATCGAGCGAGAATTCAACGTCGCCGTGGGTGCCATTTTTTTCGGTGATCCGCCGGACAATATGGGAGAGGGCTGAAAGGGTCTCGCCGGCCTCACCGATGAGGACACCCGAGTCTTTCGTCCTGATCACATAGGTCGTACCGAGTTCGTTCGTCCGCATCTCGACCGAATCGAAACCGACGCCGAGATGGCCGAGAATGTCTTTGATGAGGGTGATGATTTCCTGTTCCATGCCTTATTTGTTATATGCTGCGACGCCCGGTTGCGGCGCGGCTTTCCGCCTCACGTACATCTCCTGCCCGATGGCGAACAGGCTCGAGGTGATGAGGTAGAGCGAGACGACGACGGCAAAATTGCGGGCGATGACGAAGATGATGACCGGCATGACGTATTTCATCTGGGTGTTCATGCTGCGCGACAGTTCGTCAGAAAAATTCGGGGTGCCGGCGGCTTTCTTCGGCTGTTTCGGCAGCATGAACTGCATCTGGAAGAATTGGGCGACCGCCGCAAGGAGCGCGAACACGGTGCTTTTCGCGGCCACATCGACGCCGAAAAGCGTCGAACTCACATGCGCAGGCACGAGCGTGAATGAATACAGGTTCGCATGGTTCACCGCCGGCAATCCGCCGTGCAGAAACATGTAATAGAGCGCCATGAGGATGGGGAACTGGATAAGGAGGAGCAGGATGCCGGAGAACGGGTTGATGCCGCGTTCCTGGTAGAGCGCCATGACCTTTTCCGCCTGCAACTGCTTGTTGTCTTTGTATTTTTCCTTGAGCGCGTTCAGTTCCGGTTCGACCTGCTTCATGGCGAATTGGGTTTTCACCGACTTCTGAGAGAGCGGGAAAAGAATGACCTTGATGAGGATCGTAAAGAGGATTACCGCCACGCCGACGTTATGGAAGGGGATGACGGCGATAAAAAAAATAAGCGCGTTGTAGAGCGGCTTGTAGATGAGCGCTTTCAGGATCGCATGCATGGAGCCATTCTATACGAAAAACGGGGCTTCTTCAACGTGCGGCTGAACGAAAAATCGCGCCAACATCCTTCTCGATATCGGCGTATGTGGTGACGGCGTCGCTCTTTTTCGCGAAGAAAACCATGGTTTTCTTGAAATCCGGCATGGTTTTAAGCGTTTTTTCCGCGGCAGCGCTGATCCGGCGCTTGATCCGGTGCCTGCCGACCGACGTTTTTTCCGTCTTTTTCGATACGACGACGGCAAAGAGCGGGGAAATACCGCTCTCACGGGAAATTTTCGCGTAGACGAACTCGCCCGGCGCAGTTCTGCCCGTCTTGATCGTTTGTTCTATTTCCGCGCGGCTCGGCCGCTTCCGTTTGGGCATCATGGTGTGATTGTATCCTACCTGCGGGGACGAGAAAAGGAGCTTTCGCTCCTTTTTCCATTTACTTCCTGTTTTTGCTGACAACGAGGCGCTTGCGGCCTTTCTGGCGGCGGCGTTTCAGGGTATTCCTGCCGTACGCGGTCTTCGACCGGACGAGGAATCCGTGGGTCTTTGCGCGCTTGCGCTTGTTCGGCTTGTATGTGAATGACATGCGGCGAGCATACCCCAGAAAAAGAAAAAAGTAAAGTTCACCGGAAAAAATTTTCGGGCATAATATTATCCACACATTGTGCGCAACATGTGAACAAACGGATCGTTTTTGCGAAAAACCCGCAGAGCATATAATAACGACCATGATCGAAAACAAAACTCTCTGGAACAACGTCCTTGCCCAGATAGAGCTTGCCGTCTCCAAAGCGAATTTCAGCATGTGGTTCAAGGATACCCACGTCGTCAAACAGGAGGACGGCACGGTGTATATCGGCGTGCCGAATATCTTCGTCAAGGATTGGCTCATGAACAAGTACCACAAGGACATCATGCGGAGTTTGCGGGCTTTCGGTGAGAACGTCCGGGGCGCCGAATACGTCGTCTCGAAAGGGGAAACGAAGCGGCAGGAAAAAGAGGTCCCTAACGCAAACGAATTGCCGCTCGCCGACCTCTACATCAACAAAGAGGACAATCTGAACCCGAAATACACCTTCAAGACGTTCGTTGTCGGTCCGTTCAACGAGCTTGCCTACGCCGCGTCGCAGGCAATCCTGAAACGCACCGCCGCCTACAATCCGCTCTTCATCTTCGGCTCGACCGGTCACGGCAAAACACACCTCATCCAGGCGATCGGCAACCAATTCAAGGAGGATTATCCCGAGAAGAAAGTGTACTACCTGTCCTCGGAATCGTTCGTGAACGATTATTTGAATTCGCTGAACTCGGGCGATATCAACCGGTTCAAGGAGAAATACAAGAAATACGACACGCTCATCATCGACGACATCCAATTCCTTTCGGCGAAGAACAAGACGCAGGAGGAATTCTTCCACCTCTTCAACCATTTCCATGAGGCGAACAAACAACTCATCTTCTCGTCCGACAAGCATCCGAATTTCATCCCCGACCTCGAGGATCGCATCAAGTCGCGCTTCAACGCTGGCATGATCCTTGAGATCGTCAAGCCGGATTTCGAGTCCCGCATCCAGATTTTCAAGAAAAAATCGTCGCTTGCAAACCTTACCCTTTCGAACGAGATGATCGAATTCCTCGCCTCGTCGATCGAGGGAAATATCCGGGAACTCGAGGGTATTCTCAACCTCATCCGCTGCCAGACCGATCTGAAGGGTCGGGAGCTCAACATCAATGAAGTGAAGGATTTGATCAAAAACACCTCGAAACCGAAGAAAAACACCTCGGTCACCGACGTGATCCGCATCGTATCCGACTTTTACGGCATTGAGAAGGAGCATATCGCCGAAAAAGGCCGGAAAAAGGAGGTGATCAAACCACGGCAGGTGATCATGTACCTGCTGCGGGAGGATTTTGACATATCATTCCCGTCGATCGGCGAGAAAGTCGGTGGCCGGGACCACTCGACGGTCATCCATTCGTATGAGAAGGTGAAGAACGACCTGAAGACCGATCCGGAGCTTGTTCAGGAAATAGAACGGATACGCTCGATGTTAAAATGATGGGGAAAAGGTATGTACAGACGGTCTGAAAATGTATTGAAAAATTGTGGAGAAGACGGCGGAGAAAAAATTCTCAACAAAACGATACGGTCATGTGAGTTTGAAAAATCAGATGATATCAGAAAAACAAACGATATTCCTTCCAATACACATATCAACAGTATAATAATAAATATATGAAAATAGAGTGTGTAAAAGAAAAATTCCAGATAGCGGTTGCTAAAGCGGAAAAAATCACCGGAAAAAATCCGACACTCCCCATCCTTTCCTGCATTCTTTTTGAAACAAAAAACAACAACCTTGTCATAAAAACAACCAATCTCGATCTCGGATTCGAACTATCTGTCCCGGTGAAGGTCATCGAACCGGGATCGGTCGCGGTTCCCGCCACCATCATATCGAATTTTCTCAATACCACCACAAACAACAAAAACATCGTTCTTGAAACGAAGGAAAATGTTTTGAATATCAAGACAGAAAACAACAATGTGAACATCAAGACACTGTCACCAGATGATTTTCCGACCATTCCCACCATCCATGACGGTAAAACGAGCAAGATACAATCAAAAGACCTCACCAACGGCATCAAATCGGTCGTCTACAGCGCATCGGTCTCATCGGTGAAACCGGAACTTGCGAGCGTTTACCTGTATTCCAACGAAGACCAGCTCGTGTTCGTATCGACCGATTCGTTCCGTCTCGCCGAAAAGACGATCAAAATGAAAAAACCGGCCCTGGTGCCCGGAATTCTCATTCCGTTCAAGAATGCCGCCGATATCGTCAAGATCATCGACACAGTTGACGAGGAAATCACCCTGACGGCGGCAAAAAACCAGATCTCATTCTCATTTTCCGGCGCCTATCTCGTCTCGCGGGCGATCGACGGCGTCTTTCCGGATTACAAACAGATCGTGCCGAAGGAAGAAAAGACGAAAGTGACGCTCCTCAAACAGGATCTCGCGAATTCGCTCAAAACTTCCGGCATTTTCTCCGACTCATTCAGTCAGATCAACGTTGCCGCCGAATCAGGCGCAAAATCAATACTCTTGAAAACCCGAAACGCGAATGTGGGCGAAAGCACGGTCACGGTCGACGCGACGGTCGATGGTGAAAGCATCGCGATCAATTTCAACGAACGGTACATCGCCGACTGCTTGCCGTCGATCGCGTCCGACAGCGTCAACCTTTTCTTCAACGGCGCGAACCGGGCGCTCGTCATCCGCGGCACGTCCGACAAATCCTTCATGTATCTCGTCATGCCGATGAACCGCTAGTATGTTTGATATCGGCCGCTATCTCGAAAGGTTCAAAAAAATTTCGCAATCGCGCGACGCTCTGCGTACCGCGGTGGCGGAAGCGGTGCAAGAGATCTGCAGTATCACAATCAATCCGAAACAGGTGGACGTGCGGGACGGCAAGGTTGTCATCTCCTGCCGTCCGGCCGTCAAAACGGAAATCTTCCTGAAAAAAGAGAAAATACTCGCCAATCTTTCCGAAAAAACCGGAAAAAAAATAACGGATATCCGCTAATCGCCGATCGTGACCGGCACTGTCACATCCCCCTCATTGTAGACGCTGTCGTAGACGGATATGGTGAGCTGGCTCGTGCCCGTGGCGATATTCATGGACGACGGCACAAAGCTGAAGAAATAGGGCGGCGTATCGGATGTGCCGACAAGCTCTTCGTTTACCGAGAAATTCACGCTCGCAACAGGGTATTTTGCGCTGACCGCAAAGGAGACGGGAATGCGGTCGTTCTCGCCATATGTCTTGCCGGGAAGCGGAGAGGCGACCATGACAGTCGGCCTGTTCGCGGCGGTGTGCACGTCGTCGTATTCGATCGGCTTTGCGGTTGCCGGTTGCGGGTGGGTAAGAAGCCATTGCTGGATGGGATATTCCCACAAATTATATTGCGAATCGACCGTCGGATCGACAGGCGCGGGTCCCGTCGGGTCCGATTTGTCGACCCAGTAGAGGATCGAATGGATATTCGGCACCGCCACCTCCTTTTTCGTCTCGGGCGGCGTCAAATCGGTGGCAAGTTTGCCGGAAACCGTATCGATGAAATACGTATCATCGCCCTGCCAGATGCCGCGCAGGACGGGTTTCAGCGTCGGATCTTCCGGCAAGGGTTTTATGAAATCATCGACCGATGTCGAAGCGAGCGCCGCGGCCATGAGCTGCCGCCAGAGCGGCGCAACGATCAGTCCGGCGATATTCTTCACCATCGGCGTATTGTCGTTGTTGCCGGCCCAGGTGCCGACGACGACGTCCGGCGTATAGCCGATGGACCAGACATCGCGGTAATCGTTCGTCGTGCCGGTCTTTGCGGCGACTTCGCGGCCGGGGAACATGAAGACGGAGTTCGCCGAGCCGTATTCAGGCGCTTTGGCCACATTGTCCGAGAGCACATCGTTCATGAGATCGGCGATGTTCTGCGGCAGGACCTGGCGGCCCGACGTCGCGTATTGCTCGAGCGTGTCGCCGGTTGCGTCGGTGACGGAAATGATGCCGGTATACGGATTTCTCACACCTTCGTTCGCGAAGACGCCGTATGCTGACGTCATGTCGAGAAGCGACACTTCGCCGCCGCCGAGGACGAGCGTGAGGCCGTACTGGTTCGGATCGTCCGACAGGGAGGTGATGCCCATCGCTTTTGCCGTGTCGAGCGAATCCTTCTGTCCGGCGAGATAGAAGAGCTGGACGGACGGAATGTTGAGCGACAAAGCGAGCGCCGAGCGCAGGGATACCGGTCCGCGGTACAAACCGTCGAAGTCGGACGGCATGTAGCAGGCGGTCGAAGAAGATACGGGCGCGTTCGGATCGATCGGTTGTCCCTGCGGCGTGCAGGTGGTCTGGAATTCGGTCGGCAGGTCGAAGAGGATGGTGTCCGGCGTATAGCCTTTTTCGAAGGCGGTCGCGTAAATGAACGGCTTGAAGGTCGATCCCGGCTGGCGCAGCGCCAAGGCGACATTGTATTGCCCGTCAGTTGTCGTCGAGAAATAGTTTTCGGAGCCGACCATGGCGAGGATGCCGCCGGTCTTCGGGTCTATGGCGACTGCCGCGGCGTTCGAGGCGTTGAAATTCGTCTGGAGCGTCGGCGCATAATTGGCGATGATCGTTTCCATCTCGGACTGCAGACTTGCGTCAAGAGTGGTGATGACCTTGAGTCCGCCGCTCGACACCATGTCTTCGCCGTATTTATTGACAAGGTATTGTTTGATGAACTCGACGAAGTGCGGCGCCTGGATTCCGGTCGGTGACGGCGGCAGGAAGTTCACTTTTTCCTTCACCGCGGCGTCATGCTGTTCCTGGGTGATGAACTTGTTCTCAAGCATCTTGTCGAGCACGAGGTTTTTCCTCGCGTCGAGCGCCGCCCTGTTCGGTCCGTAGGGCGAATAGAAGGTCGGCGCGTTCGCGATCGCGGCGACGTATGCCGCCTCGGCGAGATCGACGGAGGCCGAACTCGTGCCGAAGAATTTCTGGCTCGCTTCTTCGACGCCGTAGGTGTTGCCGCCGTACGGATTGCCGTTCAGGTAGAGCGCGAGGATATCGTCCTTGCTCATGGCCCGTTCGAGTTCGAGTGACAGGACGAGTTCTTTCAGCTTGCGGCTGATGCTTTTTTCGTTCGTCAGCACCGAATTCTTCACCACCTGCTGGGTGATCGTCGATCCGCCCTGACTGAAGGAGCCGGAAAAGATGTCGACAAGGAGCGAGCGGATGATCGACGTCACCTTGATCGCGCCGTGCTCGTAGAAGGTCGGGTCCTCGATGGCGATCGTCGCGTTCTTGATGTAGTCGCTGATCGCGGAAAACGGCACGACCGTGCGGTTTTGGTCCTGGTGGATCTCGTAGAGCAGGATGGTGCCGGTGCGGTCGTAGATGCGCGTCGATTGGGCGACCTTGACGCTTGAGAGGGATGAGAGATCGGGCAGTTTGAAGGTTGCCATCCACAGCGCGAGCATGCCGAAAAGCGCAAGAACGACCGCGAGCATGCCGAGCAAGATGCCTTTTTTATTGTGCTTGATATCGTGCCGGACGGCATGGACGATATGATCGATATGCGGTTTTTTCACGAGGAAATTATACCACGCGCGGCCGTCTTGCGGTGCAAAAAAGGCCAGATTGTGCTACATTTTGGGAATGGTAAACACTGATTCGGAGAAAATAGAGGAAATTTTGACTCGGAGCATCCAAACAATTTTACCGTCAAAAGATGCATTCAAAAAAGAACTTTTGAGTGGCAAGAGATTGAGAATATATGTCGGTGCCGATGCTACCGGTTCAAAACTGCATATCGGACATGCTACGAATTTTATGATCCTTGAACGGCTGCGGCAGCTCGGGCATGAGGTCATAATCCTCTTTGGAGATTTTACCGCAATGATCGGCGACCCGACAGGAAAGGACAAAGAAAGAAGGACCTTGACCAAAAAAGAGGTGGAAAGCAATTTGAAAACCTGGAAAAACCAAGTAAGCAAGATCGTGAAAATAGGGAATTTCAATAATGGAGCGAAAATCGTCAGGAACAGCTCATGGTTCTCGAAAATGAATTTTGCCGATGTTGTCGGCCTCGCTTCCCATTTTACCCTTCAACAGATGGTGGAAAGGGATATGTTCCAAAAAAGGCTTGAGGAAAAAAAACCGATCTTTTTGCATGAGTTTTTTTATCCGCTCATGCAGGGGTATGACAGCGTTGTTCTCGATGTTGATGTGGAGATCGGAGGCAACGACCAGACATTCAATATGCTGGCCGGGAGGACTCTACAGAAAATCAAGAGAAATAAGGAAAAATTCGTTGTCGCGACGACACTTTTGATAAATCCAAAAACAGGCAAGAAACTGATGAATAAAAGCGAGGGGATCATCATTGGTCTCGATGACGAATACAATGACATGTTTGGAAAGGTCATGGCTCTTCCGGACGAGACGATCATTTCAGTGTTCATTGATTGCACGTATGTTTCTCTCAATGAAATTGAAAAAATCAGGAAGGCTCTGGAGAGCGGAGCAAATCCCCGCGATGCAAAGATGCGATTGGCGAAAGAAATCGTGACGATCTATCACGGAGAAGAAAAGGGAGAAAAGGCGGAGCAAAATTTCATTGAAACCTTCAAAAAAGGCGGCGTGCCGGAAGGTATGCAGGAAGTGAAAGCAGAAAACGAAAAACCGCTTTCGGAAATTCTCCTCGGCGCAAAAATCGTCGAATCAAAATCCGATTTTCGCCGGCTCGTCCTTGAAGGCGCGGTTTCCGATGCAGTATCAGGTGAAAAAATCACCGATCCGAATTACAAGATCTCGAAAAATATTACCCTAAAAATCGGGAAAAAACGGTTCGTGAAAATAGTTTTGTAATCTATGCGGATCCTCGCCATCGATCCGGGATACGAGCGCATGGGCGTCGCGGTGCTCGAGAAAAATTCCGGCAAAGAGAACCTGATTTTTTCCGAATGCTTCCGCACATCGGCGAAATTGCCGCATGCGGAGCGTCTCGTGCTTGTCGGCCGTGAAGTCCGTGCGCTCGTGAAAAAATACCGGCCGGACGCGGTCGCGCTCGAAACCTTGTTCTTTGAAAAGAACCAGAAGACCGCCATGCATGTCGCCGAGGCGCGGGGCGTCCTGCTTTTCATCGCGGCGGAAGCGGGTTTGCCGGCCGCCGAATTCACGCCGATGGAGATCAAGGTGGCGGTGACCGGCTACGGCAAAAGCGACAAGTGGCAAGTGACCAGCATGGTAGAGCGTCTCGTGAACATAAAAAAAGCCATCAAATATGATGACGAATACGACGCGATCGCGGTCGGCCTCACGTATTTTGCCACTCACCACTCCGCCGGATCGTAATCGAGCTCGTCCTCGTCTTCGCTGGTTTCTGTTTCTTCCTCGCCGGGCGTTTCGTCCGATCCGGATTCCTCAAAGGCATCAAGCACACCGTCGGATATGACGCCACCTTCCTTGTGCTCTTCCTCCTCTTCCTGCGGCTCCGTCGCCTGCGGTGCTTCCGCCGGTTTCGTTTCCTTGGCTTTCTTTTCCGGCTTGGGAGCGGTTTTCGGTTTCGGTTTAGTTGTCATATTTTATTGACGAAGAGTATTTTCCAAAATCATTGGAATTTTGCAAAGGGCGGAAACTGTGGATAACTGCCGGGGCGGCGGCAAGTCATTTTTGCGAGGCGGGGCAAGGTCTGGTCAGCAAAAATGACTTGCCGCCGTCTTGACCCGCTTGCTATGAACTATTCCGCGTTCGTATAGACGTCCTGAACGTCCTCATTTTCCTCAAGATCGCCGATAAGCTTTTCGAGCGCCGGTGTGTCGGCTTCGGAGACGGGCACGGTCGTTTTCGGCATCCAGCCTTCCGGCGTCTTCTCGAACGCCCACGAGGCGGAACCGGACGCGGCGAGCGACGTGCCGTTCTCGGAAAGGATATGCTTGATCTCGGCGGCGGCTTTGTTGCGGTTCGTGGTGAGTACTTCGATGATGAGCGCCACGCCGCCCGGACCGTATGCTTCATAGGTCGTTTCTTCCATCTGTTCCGCTCCTGCGCCCGACGCTTTCTTGATCGCGCGGTCGATATTGTCGGCCGGCATGTTCACTTCTTTCGCTTTTTCTATCGCGGCGCGCAAGGACGGCGATGACATATTGCCATTCGCTTTTTTCGCTTCGATCTGGAGCATCTTCGCCATCTTGCCGAAGATCTTGCTCTTCTCGGCATCGGTTTTCGCCTTCAGCCGTTTTATTTTCGAGAATTTATTGTGTCCGGACATAATGTTAAAAATTATAGGCCGACTATAGCACCAGGAAAAGAAAAATGAAAGCTAATTTATTACACCGTATTCATAAAATCAATCAAAGCATCGGTATTTGAAGATAGAATTATCCACACCAACCTGTATTGTGCCAATTAAGCATTTCTGGTATATTCTGGTTTACCAGTATGGTAAATTTAATTTCTACGTCTCTCGTGGCAAGATGGTATTATGAAAATAACTTTCAGCAAGCCGAAACACGAATCTCTAGTAAACGACCATGATGCTCTTTGCAAAAAATTCAATAAGAAAGGGCAATCAATTGCCGATAATATTATCCTTACCATGGATGCTCTTATCGCCGCAGATTCTCTGGCTGATCTTCCACCATCGTTTCGCCCGCATCCTTTAAAGGGCGAATACAAAGGATGTTTTGCCGCCGATGTTACCAATACGCATAGAGTTATTTTTCAACCCAATCACGACAAAGATCCAAATTTTAGAATCGATAATCCCAAGACCATTAAATCAATATTGATCCTCGAAATTTTTGAAGACTATCACAAATAAAAATGGGATATCAACCGAACAAAATCATACATCCAGGACAGTTCATTTCTAAAGTCTTAGAAAGGGAGGGAATGACACAGAAAAATCTAAGCGATCGTACTGGACTCACCGAAAAGCATCTCAGCCAAATCATTAACGGAGAAGCTTCAATTA
>JAGWZI010000008.1 GCA_018968925.1 Patescibacteria group bacterium
CATAGACAGTAACAATATCATTATCAACAGCATTAGTGTGGCCAGAATATGTAACAAAGATGATATCGCTTTGATTCCAGAAACTATCACCCTCATTTACGACGGATATCCTCATGTATCCTTCGCCATTCGATTCCTGTATCTGCTCAACCTGTCCGGTGAATTCCGCTATCTGTCCATCATATGAATCAGGGTCTTTATTCAGCTCAGCGTAGCTGATAGTTGTTGCTTCTGATTCCAATGTACTCGTTGATGATGGACAAGTAGATGTTGTTTCTGACGAGCTTGTATTGTCGGAGTTATTGCCAGAAATAGAACCGATGATTACAAGCACGATGATAATGCCGAGTATAAAACCGAGAATAGTCAGAACGGGATGGCGATTGGACCAATGCCTCAAATCTGCTTGGCAGTGTGGGCATCGCGTGGCACGTTCGTCGATATCCTTGTAGCAATGCGGGCAGTGTTTCGTTTGCATAAAACAAAATTATGGCTAATAAAATCCAAGGGGTGGAAAAAACAAAAAGCCTATCCCTAGGAACGGCTCGAAGAGCCTATACCGGTTTCCCGATATAACGTCGTAAACGAAACCTAAGGATAGGTTTTTTGTTTACGACGTTTTTTCATCATGCCGTCGATCACTCAACGGTTTAGACTACTTCGTATTTAATTGTCGAATACCATGATAGCTCTTTTTCCACTATCAGTCTACTGATCATATCGCTGAGTCTTTGTTTTGCTAAGGCCGGTTGCCAACACGTTGCCAACGATCCCCCTCTTAGCAAAACGCTCAAATTGCGTCATCAATGTATACATGGAAAACGTTATGATCAAGGTCAAATATGTCCTCTACGCCCGCAAATCGACCGAATCGGACGAGAAACAGGCGCTATCCATAGATTCGCAGGTGAAGGAGATGCTCGCCATCGCCGAACGGGAAAATCTCGAGATCGTGGACGTGCGACGCGAGGCGCACTCCGCCAAGGATTCAGGGCAACGGCCGGTATTCAAGGAGATCCTTGAGGACATACACCGTCAGAGATTCAATGGTATTCTCGTCTGGCATCCCGACCGCCTCTCAAGGAACGCCGGAGATCTCGGATCGCTCGTCGATCTCATGGACCAGAATCTCCTCGCACAGATACGGACGTACGGCCAGACCTTCACGAACAATCCGAACGAGAAATTCCTCCTTATGATCCTCTGCTCCCAGGCGAAGCTCGAGAACGACAACAAGAGCGTCAACGTGAAGCGTGGATTGCGGACACGCTGCGAAATGGGCCTGCGACCTGGCCAAGCTGTCGTCGGCTACCTCAACGAGAACCGCGCGGACAGAAAATGCCACGTTGTCGTTGACCCATATCGCGGACCAATTATCAAAAAGATGTTTGAAAAAGTCGCCTACGAGAAATGGAGCGGGCGCAAAGTGTATCATTGGCTGAAATTCGAGATCAATTTCAAAACCGCCCGAGGCAACAAAGGATTGACGCTTAGCAATATCTACCAAATCCTTTCCAATTCCTTCTACTACGGCATGTTCGAATATCCCGTCAAAAGCGGCAATTGGTACGAGGGTAAGCATGAGCCGCTCATCGCGCGAGAGCTTTTCGATCTCGTGCAGGCGCAAGTGAAAGGACAATCCATGAGCGCCGAGCGCAAGGAATTCGCTTTTACCAAATTGATGACGTGCGGCTTATGCGGTTCAGGTATTACGGCTGAGGAGAAATTCAAAAAGCTGAAGAATGGCCAGGTCAACCGCCATGTCTATTACATGTGTACCAAAACGAGGGATAAAAATTGCAAAGAAGGATCAGTTGCCGAAGTGGTTCTCATCAAGGAATTCGAGAAACTTATCGACACGATTGACATTGATGAGATTGGCATCAAGCGGCAGATCGAAGAGAAAGTCGCTGAAATCAAATATTTCAACCAGATGATTCTTGGCAAGAGCCGCCCAATCGTTATCGAGGATATCGACATTCGGCGATACGCCAAATGCGTCCTGCGGAGAGCAAAGGATGGCGAGAAACGGGAGTTGTTGGGGTGTTTGAAGGGAAAGATCGTTTTGAGAAATAAGGGAATCCAATTACAAAATGACGATTTAGGAAAATGTGGAAAATCTGCTAGAATAAAAAAATGAAGAGAAAAGCAAGGAAATCCGGTAAAAAATTGAGGGCGATAGACCTGTTTGCCGGATGCGGCGGCTTTTCTTTAGGAATGCAAAAAGCGGGATTCAGGGTTGTTGGAGCTGTTGACAATTGGAAACCGGCAGTTGAAACATATAAAAAAAATTTTCGCGATCACGATATTTTTGACGTTGACCTCAGCGACATATCGGAAAGCGTCAAAAAATTAATTCGTTTTAAACCAAATATAATTGTTGGCGGTCCGCCATGTCAAGATTTCTCGCACGCCGGGAAAAGAGACGAGACTCGGGGCAGAGCCGACTTAACTGTCGCTTATGCAAAAATCATTTCAAACATCAAACCGGATTTTTTTATCATGGAAAACGTTGATCAAATAACTAAATCAAAAAAATTAGTTGAGGCCAGATTCATATTCAAAGAAAGCGGCTATGGAATAACGGAAAAGGTTCTTGATGCGAGTCTTTGCGGCGCACCACAAAAAAGAAAACGCTTTTTCATGATCGGTATTTTAAATGGCGCTGATGATTATTTGGAACCGTACCTGAATTCAAAAATTGCCCAAAAACCGATGACCTTGAGAGATTATTTTGATGGTAAATTGAAAACCGATTTTTATTACAGACATCCGAGAAATTACAATAGGCGTGGTATTTACAGTATTGATGAACCGAGCCCGACGATAAGAGGAGTGAATAGACCAATTCCGAAGGGGTATCCCGGACACAAATTGGATGCCACCGATGATTTTACAAAAGTAAGACCATTAACAACCAAAGAAAGAGCTCGGATACAAACCTTTCCTGAAAAATTTGTATTTATGGGTTCAAAAACCGAAATCGAACAACAGATTGGCAACGCCGTGCCGGTAAATCTTGCTCAATTTGTCGCAAGCGCTGTCATGAACTATATAAAAAATCCAAAAAAATTTTCCAGATGGAAAAAAGAAAGACAAGAATCCCTTTTTTAAAAAATATCGATCGATCCTTGAATGACACCGTCAAAGCGGCGTTCCGGGCTCAATAATCTTTGTCCATTTCCAAGAATGATTTGGGAAATCTCTTTTCTTGTAATCCTTGGCTTGAGCAACTCTGGCGAACGCATGTACTCCCTTGTTCTTAAACCACCCATTGCAAATGCTTTATCATTCTTGGTGTTATAAGTATAGGTGTCAATAATTTTTTTGTGGCCAATCCTTCCCGAATTTGCATAATCATGAAGCATCATGGTGAGCCAAATAACCGATCTTTCCGGTCTGGTTATTGAATCGGTCTCGCCGGTTTGATTGAAAAAAAGCCTGGTCATGGCAAAATTGCTCCATACAAAAACATCGAGACAATTATCAGCCAATCTCATAGATTTTCCTTTCGTCTTCCATATTGGCTGAACCATGAGCGGCACTTCCAGTTCTGGGTGTTCCGACATCAATCTATCCACGGCCCTAACCAGGTCCGGGAGCATTTTTTTTGCATCCGCAGATTTTTTCCATTGAATTCTGTGCTCAAAAACTTTTCCCAAATATTTCGAAAAAAGTGCTGGTTTTGCCTTAGATACAAAACTCAGTGCCAAATATACGATGGTGTCCGGTCTTACCACTATTTCGCTGCCATAATCTTTTTCATCAAAAGATGACGTCAAATCGTCAGGCAGGGCAGTCAATTTAATTTCCAGTGGCGAAAGAAAGTCTCTTTTTTCACCATCAACACGTTCTATCACAAGGTCAACTCTTGGCAAGGTTCCCGTGACCAAACTCTGGTACGGAATGAAGCCTTCTTCAAAAACAAAGGAAATATTTGGGGAAGATGGATCAATTTTATATAAATCAGAAACATTTATTTTTTCGTGAATAACAGAAAAATCTTTGGCTAGTTTAATATAAACGGGTTTAATACTACGAAAATACATATAGTTTAACAAAGCTGCCGGAAAAGCATTGTTAAATTGATTCTTGCCCCAGGAAGACTTGTCCGTCAAATCGCGATTGGTGCGATTGATGCCAAACAAACCTGGCCTTTGATCATTTTTTGATTCTTGTGGCATTTCAAACTCAATTATAACAAAAATAAATCGCTTTGTCGCTAAGACGATCGAGTTTTTAAACAAACCAATATTTCCGATATTATTTGATCAAACTTTTTCTGGATCTTTTTTTCCCAAAATCTCAAAACTTTCCATCCCTTCTTTTTTAAAATTTTGTTTACTTCTTTGTCCCTGGCAATATTTCCCTTGATTTTGTTTAACCAAAATTTGGTCTTTAAAGCTTCTTTGTTTTTCTCGAATTGATATCCGTGCCAAAATTCACTATCCACGAAAACAGCAATTTTTTGCTTCACGAAAGCGATGTCGGGTTTCCCGAACAATTTATAATGTTTCCGATAGCGAAAACCCAAAGGATATACCTTTGAACTCAACAGCTTGTTAAAATCAATTTCGAGTTTCGTATTTCTCGACTTGATCTTCGCCATCAATTCGCTTCTCTTCTTTTTGGAAAGAAAATCCGTCATTTAAGATAAGTTAGTTAGAATGGATAATTGATGACCGTGTAACCTTTTATTGGAGAAAAAGTTGGCTTGCCAGAAGTTGTATCCAATTCTAGTTTTGAAATATAAAACTGTTTTTCATACTTTTCAAAATTTATTGAAACAATTTTAAAAATGTTCCTAATAATCGGGCTTTTTTGATCCATAAAACCAGTGCCAAAATTAAGTCCAAATTGCGCGTGGAACATTACCACGGCCGCACCAACTGCGTAGACGGCATTCTCCAAAGTTGCAAACCTTAAGTTTTCTTCCCTATCGTGCTTCGTTTTGTTGTATGCGTCATACCAAGATAGCGACGTTGTTGGCTTGGCAACGTTCCAATCTTTGAAAGGCATGAATGCCGGAAAATCTGGATATGATTGCAAAGCGAGCTCGTAAACATCCAAAAACATTATTTCTTTCAACTTAACGTAATCGTTGGTGGTAAAATCCCCTTTTGGCAAAGGATAAGCATTTTCTTTTAGTACGGCCGTCCACGCAGATTCAACTTCCATGCACGCTAGCAACAGAATTTCTCTTATTTTATGACCGTAAGTCGATAAATTATCCTTGTTTGGTTCAATCGTTTCGAACAGATTTTCAAGTTTGTTGAGAATGATGTGAAGCGAGACAAATGATTCGTTAAGTTTTTCCTGAGAATTGAGTTCCCAAGGACGACAACCACAAGCCATTGGTCTCCATATTCTCTTATAAAAAGTGCCCAATTGATAATCTGACTCAACAGGTTCTGGATCTCCAAAACTTTTAAAAACCCAATCTTTTAGATCTGTGAAATTAGTGTCTGGAATTTTGACAAAGTGGATTTCACCACCGTGATTTATTCCCGAAGCGAAAAAAGCATCTTGCCCTTCGATGGCAACTCCTCGTTCATGATGAAAAGAAAAATCCTGATCAAATTTTTGACCTTGTTTTCCTTTGGGAAAAAATTTGTTTTGAAAAAACAATATTTTCATAAAAATAAGTATATCAAAAAATATGGCTAACTTTCGTCACCGATTCTCCCGTCCAAGTCCCCTGGTATATGCAACGTCAAAAAAGCGTTGTTTTGACGCGTGTCGAGCGGCGCACGTGTTGGCTGCGGGACTTGGACTCGAACCAAGATTCTGCGATCCAGAGTCGCATGTCCTACCATTAGACGATCCCGCAATGGAACGAGAGGAGAATACTTGAAAAAGGGATATTTTTCAAGCGGCAACGCCTCGGCAAATCATTTTTGCTGACCAGACCTTGCCCCGCCTCGCAAAAATGATTCACCTTGGCTTTCAGTCCTTCAGATACTTCTCGACCGCCAGATAGCTGCCGAGCGCGCCGAGGAGAATTCCCGCGCCGAGCGTGACGCCGAGAATGCCGAAGAAATGGGACAGGTAGTATCCAAAAACGTCGAAGCCAACAAAATACGAACCGTAATAATGGTTGATGGCGAAGGTGATGAGCGCGGAGAGCGTGAGCGTCAAAAACGCGGCGATCGTCCCGGCAAAGACGCCGGAGACGACGAACGGCCCTTTCACGTATTTCTGCGACGCGCCGACGAGGCGCATGACCGCGATCTCGTCGCGCGCCATGAATATGATGAGCCGGATCGTGTTGAAAGCGACGGCGACCGACACGACGATGAAGATGATCGCAAGCCAGAGGCCGAGCTGGTTCGCCGAATCGATGATGTTCGTGATCTTGTCGATGACCGCCTTGTTCTCGGAATAGTCGACCGTGTCGATGACGGGAGAGCCGTCGGCGGACAGGAGTTCGCTCGAGCCGCTGTCGAGAAACGCGGCGATGCCGGCGTAATCGGACGGATTTTTTGCCTTGATCTCGAGCGACGCTTCGAGCGGATTCGCGCCGAGCGCGCCGAGCGCCGAAAGCGTCAGGCTGTCGTTCGCGTGGCGGGCTTCGAACGCGGCAAGCGCATCGTCGCGCGACGTGTACGTCACGCTTGCGACCTCGGGCAAGCCCTCGAGCGATTTCTCGATCGCAAGAATGTCCGGCTCCGCCGCCGTCGTCACAAAGTAGACCGTCACATCCACTTTTTCCTTCACCTGGTCGAGACTGAAGCGCAAGAATCCGCCGAGCAGCATGACGGACACGATGATGAAGAGCGTGATCGTCATGACGAGGAGCGATGAGAACGACACGAAGCCGTTGCGGAAGAAATTCTGCAGGCCGGAGCGGACGATTCGTTTGAAAGTGAGCCAGAACATTGCGCGATTATAGCATTACATCGAATATTTGCCGGACGGATCGTCGCGAACGACGACGCCGTCTTCCATGGTGAGAACGCGGCGACCGATCGAATCGACGACACCCTTGTTGTGCGTGGCGAGAATGATCGTCGTGCCGAGCTCGTTGATCTTGCGGAGGATCTGGACGATCTCGTACGTGCTCACGGGATCGAGATTGCCGGTCGGCTCGTCGGCGATGATGATGTCCGGCTGGTTGACGATCGCCCGGGCGATGGCGACGCGCTGTTTCTCGCCGCCCGAGAGCTCGTGCGGGAAATTGAAGGCCTTGTCCGCGAGATTCACGAGGTCGAGCACGTGGGGCACGTCGGCCATGATCTCCTCGTCGCTCTTGCCGGATACTTCCATGGCAAAGGCGACGTTCTCGTAGACCGTCTTCTGCGGCAGGAGGCGGAAATCCTGGAAGATCGTGCCGATCTTGCGGCGGAAATGGTGGATCTCGTCCTTTTTCAGCCGGTGAATGTCGACGGAGCCGAAAAAGACGCGGCCGGAGGTCGGCCGCTCTTCGGCAAGGAGCATCTTGGTGAGCGTCGTCTTGCCGGCGCCCGAATGGCCGACGATCGAGACGAATTCCGACGGCTCGATGGCGAGCGTGACATCGCGGACGGCGACGGTGTCGTTCGGATATTTCTTCGTGACTTTCTCGAAAAGGATCATGAACAGCTATTATAACACTAAAGATTCTTCTCCGCTTCGATGAACTTGCCGAGATCGCCCGCGAGCACCGGCTCGATGTTCGCCGTTTCCATGTCCGTGCGGTGGTCTTTGATCATTTTGTACGGATGGAAGACGTACGAGCGGATCTGGTTGCCCCAGTCGATCGATACCGATTTCGAAATGTGCCTGCCGGCCTGTTCTGCCGCCTTCTCCGCTTCGTGCAATTTGAACAATTTTCCTTTCAAAATTTGCAGGGCCTTTTCCTTGTTCTGCGGCTGGCTGCGTTCTGACGTCGAACGCACGGCGATGCCGGTCGGAATATGGACGATGCGCACCGCTGTTTCCCGCTTGTTGACATTCTGGCCGCCCGGGCCGCCGGCCTTGGAGATCTCTATTTTCAATTCGCTTTCCGGAATGTCGAGGGCGGCGTCTTTGTCGATCTTCGGCACGACTTCCACCATGGAAAACGACGTCTGGCGCAAATTTTTTGCGTTGAACGGCGACAAGCGCACGAGCCGGTGGACGCCGGATTCGTTCTTCAAGAGACCGTAGGCGTTCGGGCCGATGATCTCGACGATGACGTTGCGATAGCCGCCGTGGTCGTTCTCCGCAGCGTCGATGATATGGAAATCCCAGCCTTGCTTCGCGGCATACTTTTCATACATTTCGAGCAGGATGCGAGAAAAATCCTCGGCATCGTCGCCGCCCGCGCCGGAAAAGATGTTCATGATGGCGTGGCCGGCGTCGTATTTGTCCTTGCCGAGGATCTCGCCTTTCAGGAAATTGATCTCCTTCAGGGTCGTCTGCGCTTTCGCCTTGTCCGCCCAAAAATCGGGCTTTGCAAGTTCCGCTTCGAGCTTCGCCAATTTTTCTTTCAATTCGTCCATACGAGCAGTATAGCAAACCTTTTGAGCCACCTCCCGGGATTGAACCGGGGACCCCATCTTTACGAAAGATGTGCTCTACCAGCTGAGCTAAGGTGGCGTGGTATCTTTTTTTCAATCTTGCGGGAGCCGTTGACCAGGATCGAACTGGTGACCTCGTCATTACCAATGACGTGCTCTACCAACTGAGCTACAACGGCACGTCAAACTTTTCAATCTACCAAAACAGCTACAACGGCATGGCTTTTCCGAACAAGCTACGCGGTAATGCGGGGCTCGGCAAGCATACTAAGCGATTTTCGGTTTTTTTGCAAAGGAAAAAACGTGCTACAATACCGGGCATGAACCAACGGCTTGGATTCCGCGCGCTCGTCCTCTCCATCGTGAAGGGTCTCCTGCCCGGCCTTGTCCTCGCCGTCGGAGCGGTCGTCGTACTTCTGATGAAGAATGCGATCGGCCAGGCGCTCGTCTCGGCGGGCTACGGTGCCGATACGGTCGGCAAAATCCTCCTGTTTGCCGTCGGCGGCCTCTATGTGTTCGCCGTCATCATGCTCGGCCTCGGGCTCGTCTACGCGCTTATCGGATATTTCAGCACGCGCTTCGGCCTCGATGACTACGCGTTCAAGCTCCACCGCGGTCTCATCAGCCGGGACGAAGTGACGATCCCCTATCACCAGATCCAGGATGTGAACGTCGAACAGAGCGTCATCGGCAGGATCTTCGGCGTCGGCACGATGATCATCCTCACCGCCGGCCAGGACGATCGCGGCACAAACGGCGAGGAAAACGAGATCGTTTTTCCTATCGTTGACATCGGTGTGGCGAAAGATCTGCAGAAACGGCTTGAGGTCAAAGGTTCCGTCCAACTCGTCAAACAGGCGCCCGGCAATTGACCGCCGCCGAGAACACCGCTAGAATGCCGGATATGAAAAACATCGTCACGCTCGGCGGCGCAAGCGGCCATACGCAGGTGCTCCTCGCCCTCAAGGATATGCCGGGCATCCGCATTACCGCCATAACCCCGAGCACCGATTCCGGCGGCTCGACCGGCATCCTCAAAGACAGCTACGGCGCAAGCGGCTATCTCGGTGACCTGACGAAATGCATCGTCGCGCTCTCAAGGAACGAAAAGCTCGCCCGCGCGCTCATGTACCGTTATGAAGACGGACCGATCGCAGGACATTCGGTAAAAAATCTCCTCTTCTTCGCGCTCGAGAAGACCGGCTCGCTCGCATCCGCGCTCCGGACGATGGGCGCGATCGCCGACATCGATGGTCATCGCGTCCTGCCGGTCACGAGCAAGAAGACCGAGCTCCGGGCACGCCTCGCTCTCGGCAGCGTCATCGCCGGCGAAACGAACATCGACAATATCGCAAAGAACCCCCTTTGGAATCCGAACGTGCATTCCATCAAGGACGTCTACCTCGCGCCGTCCGTTCCCGCGTCGTCGGACGTCATCGCGGCGCTCGAGACGGCCGATCTCATTATCCTTTCGCCCGGCGATCTCTACTCGAGCATCGTGCCGACCTTATTGCCGAAAGGCGTTTCCGCGGCCGTCAGGAAAAGCAAGGCACCGGTCGTTCTTTTTCTCAACATCATGACAAAGCAGGGCGAGACGGACCACTACACGGCCGAAGATTTCATCCGCAACATCGAAAAATATCTCGGCAAGCGCGTCGACCATATCGTCGCGAACAGCGCAAAGATCCCGAAAAAGGCGCTTCTGCGCTATTCGCTCGAAAGCAAAGTCGAACTCGGCAAATTCGTCAAGAAATCCGACGCGCGCGTCATCACGGCACCCGTGGCCATGACCGATGAGCGCGGCGCCCTCGTCTCCGATCCGAAAACAATCCGGAAGGTGGTGGAGAGAATTTTGAGATAACCTGCGCGACCGAGCGGACTCGAACCGCCGACCTCCCGCGTGACAGGCGGGCGCTCTAACCAACTGAGCTACGATCGCACTATAGCTTCAAACGTTCATTCTTCATCTGCAATCGTGGCTTTTGGCTAACCAAGACAGCTGCGATTGCACATAACGAACAGCGGAAGAATAGCAGAAAAAATCCATTCTTTCAATGACAATGAGACGGAAACTTTTTTGTGTCGGCGGGTGGGATCGAACCACCGACCTTGGGCTTATGAGTCCCACGCTCTAGCCAACTGAGCTACGCCGACAATATGTCATTCCATTTCAACCTGCGCTTTCTCGCCAAACAGCCACGCCGACAGGCAAAAAACTATAGCATTTTCTGGCAAAGTTTCAAACTCGAACTCCTTGTTGCGGGGGTCGGAATCGAACCGACAATCTCCAGGTTATGAGCCTGACGAGCTACCGTTGCTCTACCCCGCTCTGAGAAAAAGATGATACAACAAAAAGCCGCCGAATGCAATCCGGCCCCTTCGGTCAGACCATGTCGAAATCCTCGAAGACCGTGCGGTACAGGCCGATGACGCGTTTGGCCTCGCGTTCGGAAATGAGAAAATCCGATCCTTCATGCGCCACGGCATTCCGGATCTTGTGCGCCTCCCATGCTTTCTCGATGGACGGAAAATCGCCGACCTCCACCGCTTTCAATTTGTCGCCGACCGTCTCGCCGGGCAAATGCAGAGTATCGAGCAGTTCCGCGAGGATGATGTCCGCCTCGATGATGGCAAGCTTCCACTTCGCCGGATCTGCGGAATTGATGTGGTCCTCGACGATCGTCCATTTCGGATTCGTCGCTTCCGCGCCGCCTGTTTCGCTCTCCTTTTCGCCGTCCGTAGGCAGGATCGTGGCGATGACCCGCTCGCGCAGACGGTTGAAGCGGATCGAATAGAGCACGACCACGATGACCATCGCGATCGAGAACAGAAAGGCGAAAACGGCGTATTTTGCGAACGCGTTGATGAGGTAGAACGGCGCGCTCTGCGCAACGGAAACCGCGGTCGCATGGATTTCGCCGGTAACGGTCGATGTCGGCGCTCCGCCGAAAATGATGTCATGAAGTCCCTGGAGGATCGAGACAAGGCTGACCGGCTGCGATGCATTCATGGCGGGATTATACCATTCCGCCCGCCGGCGCGCTATTTCTCGCCGAGGAAATTCCTGCCGAGGGCGAAAAGGGTCCTTTCCCCGCCGTGATTTGCGATAAACTGGATGCCGATCGGCAATTTCTTTCCGTCGATTTCCTTGAATCCGGCCGGCACCGAAATGGCTGGAACACCGGCAAGATTCATGGGCACGGTAAAGATGTCCTCGAGATACATGGCGAGCGGATCGGACAGTTTTTCGCCAAGCTTGAACGCGACGGACGGCGCGGTCGGCGTAGCGATGACATCCACCTTTTCAAACGCTTTCCGGTAATCGTCCCTGATGATGTCACGAACGGTGTTCGCCTTGTTATAATACGCGTCGTAATAGCCGGATGACAGCACGTACGTGCCGATGATGATCCTGCGCTTCACTTCCGCGCCGAGCCCCGCTTCGCGCGAAAGGAAATATTCCTCGATGCCGTTCGCGCCCGGAACGCGCGTGCCGTAGCGCATGCCGTCGAAGCGCGCCATGTTCGAGGAAACCTCGGCCGGCACGATGATATAGTAGACGGCGAGAGAATATTTGACGTTCGGCAGAACAATGTCGACGATCTCATGGCCGAGCTTCCTCAATTTCTCAAGCGATTCATTGAACGTTTTCAAAACCGCTTCGTCGATGCCGCCGATGGTAAGAAGATCCCGCGGCACGCCGATTTTCATCTTTGATTTCGGTTTCTTTTCTGGAAAATCCATCGAGGTACCGTCCATCGCGTCTTGCCCCTTGATCGCATTGAAAAGGATTTCCGTGTCCGCAACGGTATTGCCGAACGGGCCGATCTGGTCGAGCGACGAGCCCATGGCCATGACGCCATAGCGCGACACCGCGCCGTAGGTCGGCTTGAGGCCGACAATGCCGCAGAACGACGCCGGTTCGCGGATCGAGCCGCCGGTGTCCGATCCGAGCGCCGCAAGCGCAAGCCCCGCCGCGACCGCCGCCGCCGAGCCGCCGGACGATCCGCCCGGCACGCGCGTCGTATCGTGCGGATTTTTCGTCGGGCCGTAGGCGGAATTCTCGGTCGAACCGCCCATGGCAAATTCGTCCATGTTCGTCCGGCCGAGAAACACCGCGCCATCCTGTTTCAACTTTTTGATGACCGTCGCGTCGTACGCTGCGCGGTAGTGTTCCAAAATTTTCGATGCCGAGCTAGCGACCTTGCCTTCGATCAGAATATTGTCCTTCACCGCAAGCGGGATGCCGGTGAGCAGAGCCGCTTTGCCGCTCTTGATGATCTCGTCCGCATGCTTTGCCTGCTCGATGACGTCGGAAAAAACCTCGAGATACGCGTGGATCTCGCCGTCCTTCTTTTTTATTTCATCCAAATACGCCTTCGCGAGATCGACGGCGGAATATTCCCCCTTCGCAAGGGCGTCGTGCGCTTTTTCTATCGTCAGATGTTTGAGATCGATCGCCATATCAGAGGATTTTCTTGACCTTCAGATAATCGCCGTCATGCTCTGGAAATCCGGCGACGATTTTCTTCGTATTCGTTCCCGTCTCGGTCACGTCCGCATCGGGGCGCGTGATATTCCGGTGCTCGCCGGCCTGTTTTTCCTCGCCGGTCACGGACGTTATTTCTTTCAATTTCGCCACATAGCCCAAAATCGGCTCGATTTCCTTCTGGAATTTCGCCTTCTCCGCGTCAGAGAGCTTGATGCGCGCAAGCGTGGCAAGATGCTCGATATCCTTGATTTCCAACATGAAAAACACTATAGCACAAAGGAGAAAAATGAAAAACGCTTATTTGATGAGTGCCAAAAATTTCTTCTCATCGAGGATTTTCACGTCGAGTTTTTCGGCTTTGGCAAGTTTCGAGCCCGGATCCGCGCCGGCGACAAGGTACGAGGTTTTCGCCGAAACGGATTCGGATGGGTCGCCGCCAAGCGCGCGGATTTTTTCTTTGGCTTCCTCGCGCGACATGGACGAAAGCGTGCCAGTGATGACGAACGACATGCCGACAAGTTTTCCCGTGCGCGCATTCGACTCTTTTGGTTTTTCTATCACCACATATTTGAGCAGGCGGTCGACAAGTCGCGCATTGTCACGATCGGCGAACCACGCATGCACGGACTTCCCCACCACGTCGCCGACGCCGCTGATTTTCTCGAGCTCTTCCGTGCCGGCATGCCTGATTTTCTCTATCGAATGGAAATGGTTCGCGAGATCGATCCCTGTTTCCTCGCCGACCTGCGGGATGGAAAGCGCGACGAGGAATTTCGCAAGCGGCACGCGGCGCGATTTTTCGATCGAGACGAGCAGGTTGTCCGCGGATTTCTCGGCAAAACGCGGCAAGGCGAGCACGTCGCCGCGTTTGAGGGCGAACAGGTCTGCGAAATCGGCGATCAAATTATTTTCCAAAAGCGCGTCGATCACCCGCGGGCCGCATCCGTCGATGTCGAACGCGATCTTCGAGACGAAATGGTAGAACTTCCGTTTCTGCACGCCGAAGGAATTCACGTCGACGCAACGCCATGCGGCTTGTCCGGGAATCCGTTCTATTTTTCCGTCGCCGCCGCACGCCGCGATCTTTTTCGGCCAGACGAACGCCTTTTCCTTGCCGCTGCGCATGTCCGTCATCACCTCGACGATGTCGGGAATGACGTCGCCGGCTTTCTGGAGCACGACCGTGTCGCCGATCCGGATGTCGAGGCGTCTGATCTCGTCTTCATTGTGCAAGGTCGCGCGCGAAACCGTCGAACCGGCGACAACGACGGGCGCAAGCACCGCGACCGGTGTGATGACGCCCGTCCTGCCGACCTGGAAGACGATATCGAGGACGGTGGTCGTCACCTGCTCCGCCGGGAATTTGTACGCGATGCCCCAGCGCGGCGCTTTGCCGGTATAGCCGAGCGCGGCCTGGATCTTTTGCGAATTGATCTTGATAACGATGCCGTCGAGTCCGTAGTCGAGCGACTCGCGCTTCTTCTGCCACGTGTCGTGATATTTTTGAATTCCGTCGAGAGAATCGGCGATCTCGAAATTGGGATTGTTCTTGAAACCGAGCTTCGCGACAAGTTCGAGCTCCTCACCTTGCGTCTTCGGGAAACCGGTCGAGATCTTGTCAATGTCGTAGATGAACGAATTGAGATGGCGTGCGGCCGTGACTTTCGGATCAAGCTGCCTGATCGAACCGGCGGCGACGTTCCGGGTGTTCGCAAACGGCGTCTCGCCCGCCGCCTTGCGTTCCTTGTTCACCGCATCGAGTTCCTTTCTTGAGAACCAGCATTCGCCGACCGCGATCACGTCGACCGGCTCGTTCAGCATGAGCGGGATGCTCTTGATCGTGCGCAAATTCTGCGTCACGTCCTCGCCGATGACGCCGTCGCCGCGCGTCGCGCCCCGGACGAATTTTCCTTTTTCGTACGTCAAAATGATCTTCAAACCATCGATCTTCAGTTCGCAGCAGTACTCTAACTTTTCATGCCGCAAAGACGGTTCTTTGGCGATCAGTTTGCGCACTTTATCGTCCCATTTCTTGAGCTCGGCAAAACTGAAGCAATCGTCGAACGACCATTGGGCCACCTCGTGGCGCACCTTCGCAAATTCCGCAAGCGGTTCGCCGCCCACGCGCTGCGACGGCGACTCGGGCGTTCTGAGCGACGGATATTTCTCCTCGAGCGCGACGAGCTCGCGCATGAGCGAATCGTACGCCTCATCCGTGATCTCCGGAGCGTCGAGCACGTGGTAGAGGTAGCGGTGGCGGTCGATCGTCTTTGCGAGCTTGCCGTACCGGTCGCGGACGCTTACGGGAACATCGGACATGGGATCAGTTGTTATGCACCTCGGTGATGCCGCGCTCAACCCGGCGGCCGACGATGCCAGAATTGTGCCCGAACGTGGTGATGACGGTCGTGATCCTGTTCGTCGCCGGATTGTACGTCGTCGACGCGACGAGGCTCGCGCTCGGATCGCCGATGCCGCCGAAACCGATGAACGTCGTCGTTGCACCCGAGAACGAAAGTCCGTTTTTCGCGAATTGGATGGTCACCGGAACGCCGTTGCAGGTGACGGTGGGCGTCGTCGTGGTGCTGACCGCGCCGCAGCCGGCGTCGAGGCATTCCGGGAAGCCGTTTTTCGTCACGCTCCAATAGGTCGCGCATTCCTGCGCGCTGTCGGCCGCATAATACGCGGCCTGCGACGCCTGTTCGGACGTGGCGATCTGGAGCTCCTTGAAGGAAATATTGAAGATGGACACGCCGATCGCGATGAGAAGGCTTGACGCGAGCACGGCGAAGAGGAGCGCGAACGCCCGATTCCCCTCTTTCCGCTGTCCGATGTGGTTTCTCATATCAATATTGCAGGTTCGCGGCATAATTGTAGATGAAATCCGTCGAAGTCGCGGAGGTAAAACCGGACGGCGCGCGCCATGACACGACGGAGACGACTTTGGCCTCGGCGGGATTGCCGGGAGACTGGATGATGGAAATCGACCGCGAAAACATCGAGTTCGCGGCGGTGAAGCCGGACGGCAGACCGGTGACGTTTACGCCGAATGAAACGAACTGGCCGCTTGCGTTGCGTATGATTTGCATCGCCGAGGCGTTCGCCGAAACGGTGAGCGACTCTCCGTCGATGTTGCAAGCGGCGGGCGCGATGCAGAGCGAGAGGTTCGGTCCGTAGCCCGACGCGCCGCCCGTGAGCCAGTCGGCGGTCGACGTCGGCGCACCCATCGGGTTGCTTTCCGAATAGAGCGCGATGCCGTCGCGGATATTCTTCACCGATTCGACCCCTTCCTGCGCGAGAAACGACGCCGTCGTCTCGTTGCCCGACAACACGGCGTCGGTCAGGCCCTTCTCGGCAATGACCATCGGGCTCGCGATCGCGATCATGAGGATCGAGATGGCGACGAGCGCCTCGATGAGCGTGAAGCCGGTATTTTTTTGTGCAGGGAAGAAACGCATGTCAGTTGCGGAGGCGTTCCGATGCGGCCGTCTCGATGTCGAATTCGGTGCTCGTGCCGTTTTTGAACGGGACAAAGCCCGTCGCCGTGATGACGACGCGCGGCTGGACATTTGCGCCCCCATATACGGAGAATGCCATGTTCGTGATGGTCACCGTCGAGGTCGGCGCTGTCACGCTCTGCCATCCGGAGACGCCCGCGCAATTGGCGCCGGTGCAGAGCGTCTCGAGATTGCCCATGCCGGGAGCGAGCGCGGAACTTTGCAGGAACTTGTATTCGATCGTATCACCGGACGGATCGAGATATTGGACGGCCGAACCGCCGGAACAGCTCGCGGTCCAGGTCGTCCCGTCGATCGAACACGCGTAACTCGTCCCCGAGCGGATGCCGCGCGCCATCTGGCCGACGGCGAACGAAACATTGTCCATCACGGTCTTCAGGGACTGCGAGCGGTCGTTCGCGCCGATGATGGAAACAAGCGCGCCGATGGCAGAAGTCATGACGACGGTAAAGATCGCCGTCGCCACGAGCATCTCGACGAGCGTGAATCCCTTCTCTCTGCTGTGCGCAGGACCCGACATTATGCGGATAGTATACCACGCGCTATCCGAAGTGGAGAACGGCGAGCAGGTTCCAGGAAACGAAAAGCTCGAAGAAAAACGCGGCGATGATGAAGGGTGCGAACGGGATCGCGCTTTTCATGCCGATAGCGAGGCGCGACGGACGGATTTTCTCGAGACCGATAAGGAGAAGGCCGACCGCCGCCCCCGCCCAGAACGACACGACGATGGCGGAAATTCCGAGCGAGAAACCGAGCATCCAGCCGATACCAAGCGCGAGCTTCGCGTCGCCGAGCCCCATCCACTTCCCCCGCGACACGAGCCAGAACAGGGCGAAAAAAGAAAAGAGGAGAAAGCCTGCGAGAAAATCGAGGCCGTTCCACCCGCGCGAGACGATCATGAATGCGAGCGCGGCAATATCGAAAACGGCGACGAGCCCGTCCGGAATGATCATGTGCAGCAAATCATACGCGCCGATGGCGATGAGCGCCGAGATGGCGACAAGCGAGACGAAAAACGATGAGGAGAAACCGAACGCGAAGAATGCGAGCGTGAAAAACCCGGCGGTCAAAAATTCGACGAGCGGGTATTGGATCGAGATCCTGCTTTTGCACTTCCGGCATTTGCCGCCGATGAGCAGAAAACTCGCGATCGGGATGAGTTCGTACCAGGAAAGCGTCCGGCCGCAGCTGAAACATTTCGACCGGCCCGCCGCGATGGAAAGACCGGTGCCATAGCGCAAGACGACGACATTGAGAAAACTGCCGACGATCGCTCCGAACAGAAAGACGAATATCGCGGAAAGCGCGGTCATTGCGGCATCACGTCGTAATAGAGCGGCGGCAACGATGCCGGCGTCTCTTGGCTCGCATCACCGGAATTGCAGAGATAGAAACTGCCGCCGTTCGTGAACGTCGGGGAAAGGGCGTACGAGCTGAAATCCCTCGCCGAAGCGAGATAGCTGTTCGACACCTCGAATACCGTCCAGAGCTCGTATGACGTGCAGATGGACGACCCTTGCGACTCCGTGAGGGGCACGTAATGATAGGCGTAATTGCTCCCCGACGGCGATCCGGACGGCGGCACCGGCATCGCGGCGAGATACTGCGGAACAAGGGCGGCGGTCGAGGTCGGATAGAAGCCCGTGCGGTTCGCATACGCTTCGAGCGAGAGCTGGAGCGAGCCGAGATCGGCGACGCGCTTCTTGTCGCGCGAGCCGGCCTGGGCGTTCGAGAAAGAACTGTAAGCGATAGCCGTGAGAATGACGATGATGGCGATGACGATGAGAAGCTCGATGAGCGTGAATCCTTTCCTCATGCCGATATTCTACCGCGGTTTCGGGCAAAAGAAAAACGCCCCGAAGGGCGTTTTTCGTTCAAGAGCGGCGGCCGTTATTGGCACACGCCGTCGGAAGCGAGCGACGCCGCCGATGTTGAGGCCGAGTTGCCGTTGCTGTCGACGCACCACCAGGAACCGTTCGAAAGCTGGGCGAAGATCACGAACGCCGTGCTCGACGCGATGCAGGACACGTTGCCCGCCGACGCGTTCGACGTGATGTTGGAAACGATGTTCTTCATCTGCGGATCAAGCTGGAACAAGCTTGAGACGCCCGTGCAGGAAGCCGAGCCGAGAGGCGTCGACGTGCCGTACGTGTTGTTGCTGCTGTAATAGAGCGCGCCCTGTGCCTTCGCGCTGTCCATGGCCGCCTTGACCGCCGCGTCGGAGCCCTTCTGCCGCGCCGAGTTCAGGGACGCGAGGACGACCGACGAGAGGATGCCGATGATGGCGATGACCACGAGAAGTTCGATCAGTGTGAAACCTTTTTTCATACTCGAAATAATGTATCGATACGATTATTGCTGATAAGTAGCTTGCCGCCGGGACTGTTTGCTCAGGACAGGATCCTTGGCGGATATCGCGATATCCAAGCCTACGGAAGAATTATACACCTCTACCGGTCTCTCGACGGGAACGGCTGTGGATAACTTCTAGACGCCGGCGTTCATGCTGTAGATCGGCACAAGGACGGCCGCCATGAGGAATCCGACGCCGACGCCAAGGAGGACGATCATGGCCGGCTCGATGAGAGAGACAAGACCGTCGATCTCGTTCGTCACTTCCCGCTCGTAGAAGACGGAAAGGGTCTTCAGGATGTCGCCGAGCTTGCCGGTCTCTTCGCCGATCTTCGCCATCTGGACGAACATGCCGGGCATCTCCGGATGCCTGCCGAGAGTATCCGAGACCGAACTGCCGGCCTTCACGTCGTCGACGACGCGCTTGAGGATCTTTTCGTAGACGAGACTGCCGACGACGGTCGAGGTGATCTCGAGGCCCTTTACCATCGGGATGCCGGAAATGATCATGGTGTTCAGGTTGTCCGCCACACGAGAAAGATAGAGCTTCTGGTAGAGATTCTTGGCGACGGGCGCCGAAAGCTTGATCTCGTCGAACTCATAGGCTCCAACCGGGGTGCGGAAATACCGGACGACGAAGAATCCGCCGATGACGAGCGCGACCAGGACGATCCAGCCGTAGCTCGTGAAGAAGCTCGAGAGGCCGAGAACGATCTGCGTGTATGCCGGGATCGGCGTGCCGGAGTCTTTCAGGATGGCGCCGATCTTCGGGATGACGACGACGAGCATCAAGGCCATGACGGCGATGAACGTGAGGACGACGAATGCCGGATAGATAAGCGCCGTCTCGACTTTCGACGTGACGGCATACGACCGGTCGAGATGGTCGGCAAGGTACATGAAGGTCTGGTCGAGCTTGCCCGACTCTTCGCCGGCGCGCACCATGTTCACATAGAAATCGGAAAAGACGTCCGGGTGCTTCGCGAGCGCGCCCGATATGGAATCGCCGGCCTGTAGATCGTCGGCCACGTCCTTGAGCTTGCGCCGCAAGACATCCTTTTCGGACTGCATGGCGAGGAGCTGGAAGATGCGCAAGGCGGAAACCTGCGCGGCGAAGAGCGTCGCCATCTGCCGCGACAGGATAACCACGTCCTTCGTCGAGATGCGGTCGAAGAACGAGATGTTCGAGAAGAGCGTCGCGCCCTCCTCTTCCGGCTTGATAGTGACGATCGAAAGGCCGCGCTTCTGAAGGGCGCTGATCGCCACTTCGATATTGATGGCATCGATGACGCCGTCCTGCGATTTGCCCTGCTGGTCAAGCGATTTGTATCGGAAGTTCATAGAGTTACATCATTTTCTGCAGCACCTTCGCGTCGGATGCGTAGCGGAAGGCGTTCTCGACCGTGATCTCGCCGCGAGCGACGAGCTCGGCCAGGCAGCGGTTCATGTCGATCATGCCTTCCTGCGACGACGTCTCGATGACCGAGGGAATCTCGTGGACGCGGTTCTCGCGGATGAGGTTCGCCACGGCGTTCGTGTTGATCAGAAGCTCATACGCCGGAATGAGACCGCCCGAAATGCGCGGGATGAGGCGCTGGGAGAGGATGCCGGTAAGCGACCCCGCGAGCTGGATGCGGATCTCCTCCTGCTGCTCGGCCGGAAACGAGTCAACAATGCGGGAAATGGTCTGCGCGGCGGTGTTCGTGTGGAGCGTGGAGAGAACGAGATGTCCCGTCTCCGCGGCGGTCACCGCCGTGCCGATCGTCTCCGCTCCGCGCATCTCGCCGATGAGCGCCACGTCGACGTCCTCGCGGAACATGCTCTGCAAAGCCGTCGCGAAATCCGCGGTGTCGATGCGCACCTCGCGCTGGTCGATGATGGATTTCTTCGGCTCGTAGACGTATTCGATCGGATCCTCGATCGTGATGATATGCTCGGCGCGGGTTGCGTTGATGTGCTCGACCAAGGCGGCCAAGGTCGTCGTCTTGCCGTGACCGACCGGACCGACGACGAGGAAGAAACCCTGCGGTTTGTCGGCGAACGCCGTGATCGATTCCGGCAGATTGAGCTCGGCGATCGAGCGGATCTTCTTCGGAATGAGACGGAGCGCGACGGCGACCGCACCTTGCTGGTAATAGGCGTTGCCGCGGAACCGTTCGCCGTTCTCGATGCCGTAGGAGAAGTCGAGCTCTTTCGTCTTGACGAACCGGTCGCGCGCTTCGGCGCCGACCATCTCGGTGAGGATGCCGAGAATGTCGGCCTTGCCGACGACCGGCTGTTTGAGGAGCGGCAGGAGGAGGCCGGCGACGCGGATGACCGGCTGGCGGCCTTCGGCGAGGTGGAGGTCTGACGCGCCTTCGCGGAAGACGATGCCGACAAGATCAGCGAGGATGGATTTTGAGTCTGTCATGGTAATGTATGAAAAATTATTTCTTTCCTGCCGTCTTCTCGTAAATGTGCGACACCTGCTCGACGACTTCGGACGGCACGGTCGTCGCCTTCACGATGTACCCGGCGACGCCGAGATCCCGCGCCCGCGAGACGTCCGACGGCATGCTCTGGTTCGTCAGCATGATGGCGATGGCGTGCGACGCGAGGCGGTTTTTCTTGATCTCCTCGTACACGGAAAAGCCGTCCATGAGCGGCATGACGAGATCGAGCAGAATGATGTCCGGAGAGAAGCCGTCCTTGAGCGCGGAGACCGCCGCGACGCCGCTTGGAGCCGTGCGGACATCGAAATTGTTCTTGCCGAATTTCAGGGCGTACATGTCGAGCAGAAATTTGTCGTCGTCGATGATGAGGATTTTCTTTTTCTCTTCCTTCATATTTTTATTATAGCACGCCTGCCGCCGCTCGAAAGCGAACTTAGAGCTGATTGATCGCCTCGAACGGGATGACGCGCTGCATCGCCTTGATGATCGCGTCTTCCTTCATGGTGATGAGGCCGCTCTTGCGGGCCGCCTTGAAGACGTCGGGTTCGTTCGGATTCTTCATGATCGTCTCTTCGATGTCGCCCGTCATCTTGAACATTTCGAAGACGGCCATGCGGCCCTTCACGCCCGTCGGGCACTGCGGCGTCGATTCTTTCTCGTAGAACGTTTCCGCCTTCGGCACTTCTTTCCGGAATTCGGCGGGCAGGTCGGCGAACTCTTTCTCGATCATCGCGTCCATGCTCTCCGTCATCGGGATGGCCGTGCCGGTGCCCGGACAGAGCTGGTCGACGAGCCGCTGGCCCATGGCGAGGATGAGGGTCGGCGCGATCAGGTACGGATCGACGTCCATGTCGATGAGGCGCGGAATGACGCCGCAGGCGGTGTTCGTGTGGATCGTCGAGAGGACGAGGTGTCCGGTGAGCGCGGCCTGGATGGCGAGGCCCGCGGTCTCCTTGTCGCGGATCTCGCCGACCATGATGACGTTCGGGTCCTGACGGAGCGTCGTGCGCAGACCGTTCGCGAAATCGTAGCCGATCTCGGGAAAGACCTGCGACTGGCTGATGCCGGCGATGTTGTATTCGATCGGGTCCTCGAGCGAGAGGACGTTCTTGTGCTCCTTGTCCATCTCGTTCAGCATCGCGTAGAGCGTCGTGGTCTTGCCGGAACCGGTCGGACCGGAAATGAGGATGAGACCGTACGGGCGCTTCATCGCTTCGCGCACCATGGCAAGGTAGCGCGGCGAAAAGCCCATGTCGTCGAGCTTCTTCACGCCGCGGGCCTGGTCGAGGATGCGCATCACGATCTTCTCGCCGTAATACGTCGGGAACGTCGAGACGCGGAAATCGATCTTGCGTCCTTCAATGTTCGCGCTGAAGCGGCCGTCCTGCGGTTTCCGTTTTTCGTCGAGGCGCATGTTGGCGAGGATCTTGATGCGCGCCGTGACGGCGGATTCAACCTCGGCGGGCAGGACGAGCGACGTGTTCAAGACGCCGTCCACGCGGAAGCGCACGCGCACCTTGTCGGCCATCGGTTCGATGTGGACGTCGGAGGCGTTGCCTTCGGTCGCATAATGGAGGATGGTGGCGACAATCTTGGTCACCGGCGCTTCCTCGGTGATGGTCGGCGCCGCCTGCGCCTTCTCTTCCTTCTTCACTTCTTTCAGATCGGACGTGAGCTCCGACTCGAGATCGGTCAGCGCCTTCTTCACTTCGCCGGAAAGGCCGCGATAGCTTTCGAGCGTCTTTTTGAAATCCTTCTCCGAAATGACATAGAGCTTGTACGGGACGTTGAGCTTGCCGACGATGAACGAGATGGCGTCGCGCGCCTCGATGTTTTCCGGATCGAGGATGCCGATACCGAGAACGCCGTCTTCGAACGAAATCGGCACGAACTGGTAGTGCGTCGCGGCGTCTTCCGAGACGTATTTGAGGACGGCGAACGGCACGTCATGGCCCTCGAGATTCTCGGCGGGCAAATTGTAATATTCGCTCTTCGCGGAAAGGATCGCGTCCGTAGGGACGCCGGCGGCCTCCGCCGCCGCTTCGGCTGATTTGCCCATGGCGGCCGCTTGCTTCTCTAGCTTGGCGATATCGCCCTTGCCGATTATTTTTTTATCAGCCAGCAGCTGGAGGATATTCATGGGGGAAAAGCCTATTTGATCTTCACGTGGATCGTCGTGGTCGATACGGCGCCGGTCGATCCGACGGGCGCGAACGGATTGTCGCGGCCTGCGGGCGGCGCGGAAAACGTGACCGTATTGTCATGCAAGTTGACGAACGCCGGGCTGAAGAAGAGCGTGTCGCTCAGATTGCCCTGGCTTTTCACCTGCTGCATTTCCTGCAACAGATTGTAAATATAGGCGGCATCGGAGGAATTCGCCGGCCCGGCCGCGCTGCCCGCGGCCACGGAGAGGGACGAATCGCTCGGCGCCGACCCGGTATTGCCGAGATACCAGAACGCGAGAAGCGTGATGAGTCCTGCTATGGCGATGGCGAAGATTGCTTTTTTCATGTTATTGGAGCCAATAGGTGTTCAGCGTGACATCGTAGGTGTAGAGACCGGTATCGTTCGACGAGAATGAAATGTTCGTGATGTCGACGAGGCGCAGATTCTGCTCGAGCGCCGAAAGAAAACCGAGGAAATCGGAATAGGACGCGTTCGCCACGCTGAAGCTGACCGCGAGCGTGCCGTACGACTGTCCGGCGGACAGGACGCTCGACGCGACGCCCGTCGTCACGGAGAAATTCTGGGCCGCAAGACCGCGCGACGAGGCGATCTGGCTGATCTCGATGATGAGGCGCAGGTTGTCGACGTTCGCCGGCAGCATGCGGGCGAGTTTCGTCTGATCGTCGGTGCTGATCGTGTTCGCCTTGTTCACGAGATCGTTCTCCTCGGCCACCACCGACTTGGCGCTCGCCGACAGGTCCTGGTATTTGGCAAGTTCGTTCTGCAAATCGACGACGCTGTAGGTCGTGTAATCGCCCGGAACTTCGTTCGCGGCGCTCCGGTAATTCGGATCGACGTAGCCGAAAAAGACGCCGATGGAAGCTATGAAAAGCAAGATGGGAAAGATGAAGTTCATGGCGTTGTTATTGGCCTTGCGGCGCGGCGGCCGCAGCAACCGTATTCGCGTACGACAGGTAGCTCGGATTCACGGTCGCCGAGAACGAGAACGAGACGCTCCCGTCGGCGGCGTTGTAGCTGAAGCTCGAGAGCTTCGGATTGCTGATGACGTTCTTCCAGTCCGGCTTGCCGAACTCGTCTTCCTGCGAAGCGACAGACGTCCAGCCGCGTCCGACGCCGGAGAGCTCGATCTGCACCGTCGGATTGCCGCTCGCATCCTTGCCGCCCGACGAGAACGAGAAGTTCGTGAAGCGGACGTCGACGTCGGTCACCTTCTGGAGGAAAGCGAAGATCGGCGTTATGGCGACATGCTTCGACAGCAGCGTGCCGCCCGCGTTGATGCGGTTGTTGAGGTCGATGATGTTCTCGATCGTGGCCGCGTCGGCGACAATGCCGGTCTTGTTCGAGGTGATCCCCGCCTGTTCGCTCGCGATCTGTTGCGCCAGGATCTTCTTCTCAAGGAAGACCCACGCACCGAGACCGACGGCGACGAAAAAGACGATGATCGAGAGCAGCGTGAGAAAACCGATGCCGCCTCCGGCCGATTTCGGCTGGGCGATCGGGGCTTTCGGTATGAACGATGTCTTGAATTGCGTATCCATTCTTCCTTTATTATACCCTGTCCTGCAAAAAAAGCACTGCGTTTCGCCTGTTGACTACGATTCCTGGAGTTTCCGTATGGCAAGGCCGATGGCGGCGGTGAATTCCGGCCCCGCGGTCTTGAGCACGTTCGCGAGGAATGCCGGATAGGCGACTTTGCCGAAGGGATCGGCGACCTCGACGGGCGCACCGAACGCCGCCTGCGCCTTCTCCGGCAAGCCTTTGAGGAGCGCTCCCCCGCCCGTCAGGATGACGCGGCTGATCTTCTTGTCGGATTTGCGGTAATAGTCGAGCACGAACCGCCCCGCTTCGGCGAAAATATAGTCGATACTTACGGACGAAACCTGCGCGATGCCGGGTCCCGTGCCCGTGGCGGCGAGCCCTTGGGCGCGCTTCGTCTTCTCCGCTTCGACGAAAGATACGGACAAGGATGCCGCGATGGCAAGCGTGATATCCTGCCCGCCGCGATTCACGACATGCGACGCGCGCAGGATGCCGCGCTCGACAATGAAGACCTTCGTCGATCCCGCGCCAAAATCCATGATCATGACGGGCGCGATCGCCGGTTCGAGCACTGCGCGCATCGTGCTGAAGATCTCCACTTCCGAAAACGTCGCGTTGATCGCGGAAAGTTTCTGGATGTCCTGGTTCTTCCTGATCGCGTCGTTCGTGATGACGACGAGGAGCACCTCGGTGCCGACCGCCTCGGGCGTTTTCTCGCCGTTCCTGAATTCGGAGACCGTGCTCTCGTCCTTCGGCACCGCCCACCAGTCGAGCGTCACTTCGGAGATCGGCACGGGAATGTATTTGCGCGCTTCAAGCGGCACCATATCGGGGAGCGACCGCTCGTCGGACGTCGGCAGGCGGATGAACGAGACGAACGACGAGCCGATCGGGATCGAAATGCCGCAATTCACGGTCGTCGTGTTCGATTCCTTGAGCACGTCTTTGAGCGCCTCGGCGATCTTGTCCGCCGGCAATATCGCCGCGCGGCCGAGGTCCGTGCCGGCGTACGGGCCGAGCGCGATCTCGCCGTACGTCTCGAGCACCGCCTTGCCGCCTTTCTTTTTGAGCTGGACGATCTTGATCGAAGAGGAACCGATGTCGATGCCAAGGACGCTCTCGGCCTTTTCCGAGGAGAACGAGCTGAAGATGTTCGATAGGAAATTCGCCATTGCGCCTCTCTATTATGATATTCCATGCTAGTATAGCACGGTACGCACGCTCTTCAATGATTTCCGACGACCTATTTCCCCGCATCCGCCGCTTCTTCAGCGCCGCGCTCTCGCTCGTCCTGCCGAAAGACGCGCTCGCGGCGGAACTCGAATCGCTTTCTCCCGCGGACATCCTCGAGCGCATTCCCCGGGCCGAAGAATTGCCGGAAAAATTGCACGCCGTCCTCTCCTACCGCCATCCGCTCACCCGACAGGCGGTCTGGGAGATCAAATACCGCGGCAATCGTGCCGTCACCGAGACGTTTTCGCGCATAGCATATGAATCGATCGTCGGCGCGCTCGCGGACGAACTGGCGCTCGATCGTTTTTCACATCCCCTCCTTGTTCCCGTGCCGGCAAGTCCGAGCACGATGAAAACGCGCGGCTTCAACCAATGCGTTCGGATCGCCCGTATTATGGAGAACATGGACGGCGGAAAGAATTTCGAGGTCCGTTTCGACGCGGTGCGCAAAGTGAAAGACACGCCGCACCAGGCGCGGTCGCGCAACCGCGCCGAACGCCTGGCGAATTTGGAGGACAGTTTCGCCGCGGAGGAAAAAATAATCCGCGGCCGGAACGTCATCGTTCTCGACGACGTCATCACGACCGGCGCGACGATGCGGGAAATGTCCCGCGCGCTGCGCGCCGCCGGCGCAAAAAAGGTCGTCGGGTTTGCGATAGCACATTGAATCGTGCTACGCTTCCCGCATCGCCCCCGTCGTTCAATGGATAGGATGCTTCCCTCCGAAGGAAGCGATGCAGGTTCGATTCCTGCCGAGGGCACAAAAAAATAAACGCCGCCGGGCGTTTTATTTTTTTGTGCCCGAGAGAAAGCGCGGGGCGCTTTCGTGCAGGAATCGAAGCCTGATTGAGCCGAGCTTGGAGCGTATCCGCGAACAAGCGAGCCAATCGGGGTACTGACTCTGTAAGAGTCGAGTCGGCCGAATGCACAAAAACTACGAAACCTTCACGAATTTCCCGACGATGACGCCGATCAGGATCGCCGCGCCGCCGAGGAGCGCCATTTTCGCCGCATGGTCGAGCATGCGCACGCGCGAAACTTTCGCCGCGGCAAGGCCGACGAGAAAGAGAGCTGCGACGGATGCGACGATCGAGACCCAAAACGCCGCGACGGGCGCGAGGAACACGTACGGCAGGATGGGAATGCACGAGGCGAGCACGAACGAAACGAACATCACGAACGCGGAGAGCGCCGCGCGAGCGCCGGACACTTCGCCGCGGGCGTCGTATTCCTCGGTCGATTCTTCGGACAGGAAACTGCCGACCGCCATGGAAAACGCCTCGACGAACGCGTACACGATGCCGGTCATGATGATGACGCGCGGCGCCGTGCCACCGATGTCGATGCCGGCGAGCAGGCCGACGGTCGAGACCAGGCTGTCGATCACGCCGAAAATGATATTACGGAGATAGATGTCGGCGTTCGATTTCATGCCGCAATCATCTCACATCAGCCGTTGAGACGCCAGATGGCAAAGTTGAGATACGCCGCAAAGCTCACCCAGACAATATACGGCGCAAGGAACCACGCCGCCGCGCGGGAAACCTTCGCGAACACTGCGATCGTCGCCACAATAAAAAGCCAGAGAATGACAATTTCGACGAACGCCGCGCCAGGATTATGCAGGCCGAAAAAGATGACGGACCACAAAACATTCAAAACAAGCTGCGCGGCGAAAACCGCTATCGCGGTTTTCGCCGTCCCTTTCTCCTCGGGCATTTCCCCTGCCCGCTTCCAGATGAGAAAAAGCGCAACACCCATCAAGGCAAAAAGCGTCGTCCACACCGGCGCAAAAATCCAATTCGGCGGATTGATCGCTGGTTTCACAAGTTCTGCATACCATGTCCCGATCGCCGGTGTGGTAAATATCGCACCGACCGCCCCCACTGCTTCGCATCCCGCCACGCACCCGAGAAGTTTAAGAAAAATTTTCATATTATTTTTTCTATTTATCATTTTTCATATTTTCGATATTTATCATTTCTCGATTATGTTTGTTTCTGAAGACATATCACTATATTTCACTAAGTACAGTACCGATTTTCTTTTCCATTACTTCGATCAGCTTGCGGTTTGAGGCGATAATTTCTCCCTCTTTTTCCATTTCTTCGATCATTCGCTTTTGGATTTCTAAAGATGGCAGTGGAATTTTCACTGAATTGATGTCTCCGTTGTTAATCAATGCCACTCCCGCTGAATTTGAAATTGTTGTGAGATCGAATCCTTGTAGAAAAGCAAAGAGATACTCCGGCAATAACACATTTTCATCCTTTACAGTCAGTGCCATGCAATTGTTGTCGATTAAGCAAAGCATCCGAGTGATTCTCTTTTTGTTAGTGGCTATCGCTGCGCCTCTTTTTGGAAAAATCACAGATCTTACAGGAAGCAAACTTAATTTCGTCTCCTTAAGCCAGTGAGATGTAGTCACTATTTCGGTTTTATTTTCCTCTAAGTTCATATCGCTAACCTTGATACAAGCAATATTCTTATCATTATCAAATTTACTTAGCACATATCCGTTATTTATTGATGTCAGTTTAGAAAGTTCAGTCATAGGAATATCACCTAGCTTTCTAAGCGACTGGCCAAAATATCGTCTCTCTCTCTCTAGATTTTCGATAATTGCCTTAGCGTGCTCGATGGCGTTCTGTTTGACCTCAATCTGCTCGACAATTTCTTTCTGCACCTCAATCGGCGGGAGGGGGATCTTGAGTTTTCGTAAGTCATTGTTAGATAAATGTAGTATGTTTGCGCCTTTTGCGTACACAGCTAATTCCTTTTTTAGAGGAGAGTTACTGATCAGATAAGCCAAATATTTTGAAAGAATAATTTTATTTTCCGTTCTAATAATATTTATATCTCCTCCAATTACAACTCCATCTTTATCTAGTGCGCGGGCAACTGCAATACCCATAGCATCTGCAGTTGTTGTGGCTGGTACAAGAACATCTCCCACTTTAGATAAAACCTTACCTTCATAATTTGTTCGACTAACTACCTGAGTAATTACAGGTTGATATGTAGTGTAAATTTCACCATATCTAATACACATATATTTACCGTCAGGCACTATATCTTTCTTTGCAACACCTTCACCTCTTAGGAAAATAATTTGTTTTTTATCTTCTAACTTTTTTAGTTCAATAATAGGCCATTTGTAATTCTTCTTTTCTCCGAGATTATCTAGCCGGTATCGTTCTGCTGAAAGATTATAGTCGCCACTTTGCGCGATTTGCTCCTTTGATATTTCGTGGGCGAAAAGGCTATTTTCCTGAAGCCATGGATTTTTCGTTCCTGTTTCAATCGCTATTCTTTGTCCCTTGAGTACCTTTGTGGCGTCTACTTCGTTATCAGGGCGGATGAGATCGTTTCTATCAATCGGTCGGCGCTGTGCGCCAAGATCAAAGCCGTCGTTCAAAACCCGCACGAACAAAATCTTGTCTGTCTTTTTTGCTATCGTGTTGTCAAAAAAGAGAATACTTGTTTTTACTCCGGCGTACGGATTGAAAACTCCCTGCGGGAGAGACACGACGGCAAACAAGCCGTCCTCAACCAGAATCTTTCGAAGTTGTTTATACGCTCCAGACGACTGAAAAATAATGCCCTCCGGCACGATGATACCGGCGCGTCCATTTGGGCGCAGATGCTCCTTGATGTAATCCACGAAAAGCACCTCCGCGCGGTTTGCCTGTACGGAAAACCGCTTGTGCGGACGAATACCGCCCTGTGGCGACATAAACGGTGGATTTGCCATAATGACATCAAAACTCTCGTCCCACTTTTCGTCGCTTGAAAGCGTGTCGTATTCAAAAATTTTCGGCTCGGCGAAGCCATGCAGATACATATTCACTTTTGAGAGCTTCACCATGTCAGGCGAAATATCGTAGCCGACAAGATTATTCATCAGTTTTTTCTTTTCGTCTGGCGTGAGCGGTTTGTCTTTCTGCTGTTTGAGAATATTTTTGTACGCGCTAATGAGGAAACCCGCCGTACCGCACGCGGGGTCGAGAATTGTGTCGCTCTTTTTTGGCTCAATGACATCAACTATAAAATCGATGATATGCCGAGGCGTGCGGAATTGCCCCGCATCGCCCTGTGAGCCGAGAATCGAGAGAAGATATTCAAAAGCATTGCCGAGTTCTTCGCTGTGATTGTAGGTGAAGCCGTTTATTTCTTTCAAGAAAAGCGTGAGCGTTTCGGGGCTTCGATACGGAAGAAAAGCGTCCTTAAAAATATCGCGGAATAGTTGCGGAATGTGCGGATTTTGGGACATTCGCGTGACAGCTTCACCGTAAAGCTCTAGTCGCTCATGTCCACCGAGCTTCGGGTCGAGTAATTTCGTCCATGCATATTTTTGGAAGCCATTGGTGAAAAAGCGCGCCTTGCCTCCAAGCTCGATCGCTTCTTTGTCCATATCATCCATAAACTTATAGATGAGTGCGGTCGTGATCTGCTCAACCTGTGCCTTGGGATCAGGCACTTTACCGACAAGAATTTGCCGAGCGGAATCTATTTTTCGTTTTGTTTCTTGAGTAAGCATAAATTACATGAATGTATTCACGGACACGTAATCCTTTACATACTCAGGAATGATTTCGCGATAACCGTTTAATTCTTTATAGTCCGCCATTGAAACTTTCGGATTCGTTGCGAATCGACCATATTCTTTTGACTCCACAATTTCCCGAATCTCATTGTCTGTAATGTATGCCTTGAGGAAATTTTTGATTGGGTAGTAGTATTTGCTATCCGGTTTATAGATAGAGATAAACTTTTCAAATTCTTCTTCAAGAAGTTCATCCTTATTCTTGAATTTATCAAGGCGACCGAATACGCGATCTATGACTTCACGCAAAGAAAGGCGACGGTCTACTTTTGCGGATTTACGTAGCTTCTCTAGGTTATAGAAATCCTCGGGCTTATCGAAAATTTCGGTCTTCACATACTCCTCGATGGCTTGCATATCGCCCTGTTCGTATTTTTCTTTTACGAAACTGTCGGATTTGAGCACATCCTCAAATTTCTCAAAGAGTTTGCGGTCTACTTTCATTCCCTCAACGCCGATGGCTTTTTCGTTGAAAGTTTTTAGTGGGTCAGGAGTTCCGATAACTACTTCATCAATATCAATCGACTCTCCGCCTGTTCCACCAGTGCCTACTTTCGGTACTTTTAGAACTTCGTCGTAGTTAAACTTTTCCTCGAAATACTCGCAGTTGGCGAAAAAGTCAAAAAGCTTGAATTTATCCTTTTCTGTCCTTGTTTCTTCCACTTCTCCGTCCTCGAGATTTTCAAACGAGAAATTGAATTTGCGAGTACCGCGCCCTTTGATTTGTATGAAATCAGTCGGCGAGAAAATCGGACGCATAAGCCCAAGGTTCAAAATATCTTGGCAATCGTAGCCGGTTGTCATCATGCCGACGGTGACGCATACACGGGTTTTGCTTGATTTATAGCCACCGAGCCATTTCGTGTAGCCGTTTAGATTGTTGTTTGCAAAATTGATAGTGAATTGCTGTGTGTCTGGAATGTTTGAAGTAACTTGCACGGCAAAATCTGAATTGTATTTGCCCGGCCACATTTTGTCGGCAAGTTGATTAAGAATTTGCGTGATTTTTGTCGCGTGTTTTTGGCTTACACAATAGATAATGCCTTTACCAATCTCTCCACTCACCGGATCGGGCAGGGCGTTTTTTAAGAATGTCTCGCAGAAAATCGTGTTTGTCTTGCCGGAGAAAAACTTCCTTTCAAAATCGGTTTGATAAAAAGTCTGCTCCTCTTTGCCTTCCTCGGTATCAATAATGAGCGAATATCCCTCATCAGAGAGAAGTTGTGTAGTGATTTCAGTGCGTGCGTCAGCAACAACCGGATTGACCAAGAAGCCATCTTTTACGCCGTCGAGTAAGCTATAGCGGAAAGTCGGCTCGCCGTTTTCACAGCCGAAAGTAGTGTACGTATCAAGAAGTTGGCGACGTTCCCATGCTCGCGGGTCTTTCTCGTTCAATTTTGCAGGGTCTATACCTTTGAGATAATTTCGGGGAGTAGCGGTGAGTCCGAGTTTGTAGCCGACAAAGTATTCAAAAACAGCTCGGCTGTTTCCGCCGATTGAGCGATGTGCTTCGTCAGAAATAATGAGATCAAAATCTGTCGGAGTGAAAAGTTTCTGATATTTATTGCCGGATGAGAGACTTTGTATCGTAGAAACGACAATCTCCGCTTTGCGCCAATCGTCGCGGTTTTCTTTGTAGATAACGGTCGTATAATCCTTAGAAAGCCACTTCTTGAAATTTTTTGCCGCTTGATCCTCAAGTTCTATGCGATCTACGAGGAAAAGAATCCGTTTTGCATTCCCGGTCTTAAGAAACAGCTTGATAACAGCGGCGCAGGTAAGTGTTTTTCCTGTCCCCGTTGCCATTTCAAAAAGATAGCGGTCTTTCCCATTTTGCGCCCACCCTTGGAGGGCTTCAATAGCTTTCAGCTGGTATGGACGCAAGAATTTCAAATCGTATTCCCTGATCAGTTCTGATTTTTGCTTTTCATCTATCCAGCGAGGGTCTTTTTGATAGACAGGATTTTGGGTGAGTGCAATAAAATTTGGCGTGAGTTTTTCTCCATTCAATTTTTTGGAGTTCGGCTTGAAGGATTCAATATGTTTGAGTGATTCCGGCGTAGGGAAAACGGTAATGATTGATGGATTTCCTCGTTCCAAATCCCAAAAATAATGGATATTGCCGTTCGAGAGGATAATGAAACGGACATTTTGAGACTGCGCATATCGGCGGGCTTGTTCTTTTCCGTTGAGTGGGTCTTTATCCTCCGATTTTGCTTCTAGCACAACATATGGAAATCCCTTTTCATCAAGCAGAAGAAAGTCGATAAATCCGTCCTTTGTTTTATCAAAATCATTTCCAAATTCATCAACGGCAGACTTTGTGAGCTTCACGTTGTTTTCCAAAACAATGTTCGCTGTCCCATTTTTATCATCAAAAAACCTCCAGCTGGACGCTTGAAGTAGATTGTTTATTTTTATTCGTGCTTTTGCTTCTTTTTGCATATATCAGGGCAAAAACCATTATATTCCTTATGGTTCTAACTTAGACATCTGGCGGAGACGGCGGGGAATTCTCTCCTTACAGAAGCAGTATACCTTTTGGCTAAAATTTTCGCTAACTCAATTTTAGGCTCAAAAGGTTTTCGAATCCCAACAAAAGCGCCCCCGGCGCTTTTTCCTAAAATTTTCCTTTGGGAAATTTTCTCCTGCGGAGAGGGTCGTGTTCTGACCTTTCTCGGTCAAGCTCCGCTTGCTTATTTTAACAATTTTTATGACTCCATGTCGATGCATCTCGAGCAGATTAAGAATAACATTTTTACAACTGCTCTATGTATTTTTTATGCAACCGCGTCATTTTTGCTAATTGCGGATACACTTGTACCAAGACTTCTTTTTCATTTTTATCATTATAAGAAATCAAGATTTGGTTTTCATAATTCAGATTAAGTGATTGTAACTTTGTATGAAGATCGCAAAATTCTATTTTTGATTCTGTCCATGCTTTTGGTTGAAGAATGATCCAAAGGTTAGCTTC
>JAGWZI010000024.1 GCA_018968925.1 Patescibacteria group bacterium
GCCGAAGGCGCCGCCCTTTTGTATTATTATTTCAATCTCTCGAGGATTTCCTTCCACGATTTCACCCGGACGATGCCGTCGGGCAGGGGAGCGTTCCGGTTCCAGAAATTTTCAAACAAGAGCACCTGCCGGACGGGGGCGACGGCTTCCGCGGCGAACGCCGGATTGTCCTCGATGAAGACATCCGCCCGTATCTCGTTGCACACATCGCCTTTCGTGATCTTCTTCCGGTCGGCAGAATAGTAGTTCGTGAAAGAGACACCGGAGAATATGCCGGGGAAATGCTTTTCGATCCACGCGTTCGTCTGCTCGGTGAACTCGATGCGGCGCGATGTCAGGACAAACAGTTTGTGCTCTTTGGCGAGTTTCGCGCACGCGTCCCGCGCGCCGGCGATCACCGGCAAATCTTCATCGCGCCGCGTGCGGTGGAACTCATATATCTCGTCGATCGCTTCCTGTCGCGAACAACCGAATGTCTCCCAGACGTCAAATGTCTTCACATCCGCGGCCGAAAAATGCGTACCGTGCCGCTCATTGTGGAACTGGACGATCGCCGGCATGGTCTCGGCAAGCACGTCGTCAAGGTCGATCGCAATGTTCATATCATTTCACCGGAGCCGCTTTGTAGAGCTTCGGGTCGATGGTCCGCAAAAAGCAGACGGGACCTTTCGCATGCGACCAATTTTGGCTCATCGCGGAAACCGGATAGGCCGGCACGGCAGCGGGATTCGCGATGTCGTCGCTCGCCGCGTCGAAAACGGCGCAGAGCTCGAAGCTCGTTGCGGAAAGCTTCTTGTAGCCGTATGCGGTAGCGGTTTCGGGATCGGTTGGTACGGCGAAACCGGAGATCGGATCGTTCAGTGCGGCGAGATTTACCGGCAGAGAACCCTTGTTTTCCCACTGCTGATACACGAGCTGACCTTGGATGCTCGAAAGGTCGTTCACGCGCGTCATGTCGAGGTTCTTCGCGCGATTTTCCGCCGGCGTGCCGACGAATCCGACGCCCGCGGCGACCGCGCCGATCGCGAAGACGGACACGATCCAGATCCGGGCGCGCATATCGGCTCGATAGACGGACGGTTCGCGCGACAATTCATAGCCGTAGAGCCGTCCGGTCTCGAGCGCCGCGCCCATGACGAAGAGGACCTTCAGAAAGAACCGCGCGGAGAGGTCCTCGGCGCCGAGGAATCGGTAGACGAGGACGGCGAGGTCGATGGCGATGACGAGGCAGGCGAGAAAGAGCGTGAGATAGATCATCGTGCGCCGTACCCAAAGATCTTTCTTTTCCGGATGCACGGCGAGGTCCCGCGCGATGACGCGCGAAACGAGGAACAAGGCTGGCAGGAAAATGACGAGCGCCGCGATCGACGTGCGGATCGCGCCGTCCGAGCCGCCCGCGTATTCGCCGGCCATGGGCAGGGTCTTGTCGAGGACGGCGAAGATGAGCGTGAGGAAGGACGTCACGCTCACATAGAGCGCGATCGTCGCGCCGAGGTAGAGGAAGAAGTCTTTCGCGCCGGTTTGAGGTTTCATGCGATATATCGTATCATGCTTTCATCATGGAAGACACGCTGAAGGCCGCCATCAAAAGGGCGCTCGAAAATCTGGGCATTGCCGCGCCGGCCGATATCGTTCTCGAGCATCCGGCGGACCTGGCGCATGGCGATTATTCGACGAACGTGGCGATGGTGCTTGCAAAACAATTGAAACAGAACCCTCGCGAACTTGCGCAAAAAATCGCGGATGAAATAAATACAAACAAGCCGAAAGAGGTCACGGCGGTGGAAGTCGCCGGAGCCGGTTTCATCAATTTCCGCCTCGCGCCGGAATTTTTCGCCGCGATGACGAAGGAAATCTTGAAGCAGAAGGAAAAATTCGGCCGCGGCACGGGTTTGAAAGGCAAGAAAATCCTGCTTGAGAAAAGCGCGCCAAACCTTTTCAAGCCGTTCCATGTCGGACATCTCCTGAACCTTTCGATCGGCGAATCACTCTCGCGCATCCTTGCGGCCTCGGGCGCGAAGGTCGTGCCGGTGGCATATCCGTCAGACATTTCGCTCGGCGCGTCGAAGGCGGTCTGGGCGGTCATGCAGAAAAAACTGGCGAATGCGATGACCGTCGACAATCTGGGCGATGCTTACGTCTACGGCACGAAAATGTACGATGAGGACGAGGCGGTAAAACGGAACATCGACGAGATCAACAAGGAAATCTACGAGAAAAAATCCGGCTCGGCGCTTGCCGTCTACGAGAAAGGCCGCGACATCTGCCTCGCGTATTTCAAGCGCATCACAAAGCGGCTCGGCTCGAAATTTGACGGTTATTTCTTCGAAAGCGAAGCGGGCAGGCTCGGCAAAAAGATTGTCGAGAAGCATCTCGGAGGCATTTTCGAGAATGGCGAGAACGGCGCGATCATTTTCCCGGGCGAGAAATACGGTTTGCATACGCGCGTCTTCATCACGTCGGCGGGTTTGCCGGTCTATGAGGCGAAAGACATCGGCCTCATCGAGCTCAAGTTCAAGAAATATCATCCCGATAGGTCGCTCGTCATCACCGACGTTGAGCAGAAGCAGTATTTCGAGGTGATCAAGAAAGCGGCGACGCTCGTCTTCGGCGAATGGGGAGAGCGATCGTCATACTGGCAGCACGGGCGCATGCATTTTGCGGGCGGCAGCATCTCGTCGCGCTACGGCAACGTGCCGCTCGCGGAGGATCTCATCGACATGGTGAAGGGCAAGGTGTCCGAAAAAATGTCTTCTGTCGAAAAGAAGTCGCGCGTCGCCGCGGACGACCGGCTCGTCGAGGATATCGCGCTTGCGGGACTCAGGTATTCCTTTCTGCGGACGGGTGTGGGCAAGAATATCATCTTCGATTTCGACAAATCGCTTTCCTTTGAAGGCGATTCGGGACCTTATCTGCAATATTCCTACGCGCGGTCGCGGTCGGTCTTGCGGAAAGCGAAAGACGAGGGAATAAAAGCCGATGTGAAGCGGAAAATCGGCGAACCGGGCGCGCTTGAGAAACTCTTGTACCGTTTTCCGGAAATCGTCCGCCGCGCGGGCGAAGAATTCGCCCCGCACCATATCGCCACGTATCTCGTCGAGCTCGCCTCGGCATGGAACAGTTTTTATGCGAACAATACGATTGCGGACAAAGCCGACGCCGGCGCGCCGTACAAGGTCGCGCTCGCCTCGGCATTCGCCACCGTCATGCGAAACGGTCTCGATCTCCTCGCCATTGCCGCACCGGAGAGAATGTGATATTTTTGATATCAGAGTTTTCTATTTGGAGGAGGTGTTCCTTGGAATTGAAATGGCAGGACAAAAAATTTGTCGTCCTGATGACCAAGAAGGAAGAGAAAGAATGGCAGCGCACTCAGAGAAATGAACGGCGTATGGCTCGCTACTGGGAAAAGAAACATGCCCAGGAAGACAGGAATGAGTTGCGCAGGCTGAACGCTTCCCGGCAGCGAGAGTCGGCGTGGCTTGCAAAAAATCCTCACGGGATTTCGCGGGTGCCGAGCAGGCATACGTGTGCTGCTTGCGGTGGCAAAGGACTTTGCAGGTAGCATGGATACGCGGGCAAATGGTTCTGCACAACATGCATGCGGGTCGACTATCGAGGCAGAATGATTTCGATCATTTGTCCTGAACACAAGGAACGTTGCGGCGGCAGGTATGGTCCGTGCGGAAGTTGCCTCGGAATCTCGATGTCGCTTCCGTATTAAGGCTGGTTCAAGCGGGCGGACTTTTTAAAGTCCGCCTTTTTTCTTTCGCTTAAAACTGTTAAAATATAATTGCTGGATTCATTAGGACGGAAGACATAATCGTGCCAGTAGTTCGTGCGGCGCGATGATGAATGCGATGACTTGTTTGCCAGTACGTCTTCCAAGTTCGTAATAAAAAATAAAGGAACACCTAAAATATCCGGCCGTAGTTCAGAGGGACAGATCTTTTTGAAGAAACCGGGTCTTTCTGAATGAAAAGGTAGCTGGTTTCGGTGCGTCGTGTCGTTCGCACCAGATCTTTCAGTGGAGCCAATGCACGTTTAAAGGGGCTAGCTTCTGAAGGCAGTTCGGCGACTTGTCCGGCTTTCTATGGAGCGAAACAAACAGGAAAAGTTGCAAAGGCTCGACTCTTCGTGCCTGAAACGGAGGGGCGGGGTTTAACCTTTGTCTGCCCGACATATGGTACAAAGGCAAGGGGTTGTTCCATGCCCAGCAGACTAACGTGGAATCGGCGACTATTTCCTACCTCAGCCAGAAAAAGGGGAAGGATAGCAACTCGTGAGATGTTCGCGGCTCACTGAGGCGAAAGTAACAGCGGCATTGTTCCGTGCGGAATCATGAATCGCATGAAACAATGGGCCGGCTTCTCGAGAGCCGGCCATTTTTATTTTTCAAAAATCTGCTACAATGAAAATCTCTCTAAATCATGGCTCAAAATAAAGGCGAAAAAGAAAAATCGGCGCCGGTGAAAAGCAAGACCGCTCTGCGGGAAGAGGAGATCCTTGCATTTTGGCAGGAGAAGAACATCTTCCAAAAGACGCTCGAGAAATCCGCGCCCAAAGGCGAATTCGTCTTTTACGACGGGCCGCCCTTTGCGAACGGCATGCCGCACTACGGCCACATCCTCGCCGGCACGATGAAGGATTACGTCGGCCGCTACAAGACGATGCGCGGTTACCGCGTGCCGCGCCGCTGGGGCTGGGACTGCCACGGTTTGCCGATCGAGAGCGTCGTCGAGAAGGAGATCGGCCTCAAATCAAAGAAGGACATCGAGGATTTCGGCATCGAGAAATTCAACGACATCGCGCGGTCGAAGGTTTTCACGTACGTCGACGACTGGAAGAAGGTCATTCCGCGCATGGGCCGCTTCGTCGACATGGAGAATGCCTATCGCACGCTCGACCCGTCATTCACCGAGACGGTCTGGTGGGTATTTGCCGAATTGCACAAGAAAGGTCTCGTCTACGAAGGCTTCAAGTCGATGCACATCTGCCCGCACTGCGGCACGACGCTTTCCAATTTCGAAGTTTCGCAGGGCTACAAGGACATCACCGACATTTCGGTGACAGCGAAGTTTGAATTGAAGGACGAACCGGGAACGTATTTCCTCGCCTGGACGACGACGCCGTGGACATTGCCGGGCAATGTGGCTCTTGCGGTGAATTCCGACATCGAATACGTGAAAATAAAAATCGGCAATGAAAAATTCATCCTTGCCGAACCGCGGCTGTCCGTCGTGAAAGAAAAATACGAAACGCTCGAAAAAATACAAGGTTCGGATCTCGTTGGCATTTCGTACAAGCCGCTTTTCGATTATTACCAAGACGCGGATTTGAAAAATAAAGAGAACGGCTGGAAAGTATATGCGGCGGATTTCGTCACGACGGAAGACGGCACGGGCATCGTCCACATCGCGCCGGCGTTCGGCGAGGACGACTTGAACCTCGGCAACAA
>JAGWZI010000025.1 GCA_018968925.1 Patescibacteria group bacterium
CCCTCTTGCATTTTTCCGGCTCTTCATGGTATGATATGCGCAAGCCCGAGAGGGCGGTTTTTCAAAAGGAAACAATCATGTCGCTTGCAAACTATCTTTCCGAAACGCGCGAGGAATTGAAGCAGGTCCGTTGGCCAACGCGCCGGCAGACCTTCGTGTTCATGGCGCTCGTCATCGTCATTTCCGTCGTCGTCGCGGCGTACCTCGGCGCGTTCGATTTCCTGTTCTCGTCCGGCTTGAAAGCGGTTCTCTTCTAACTTTTCCATATCATGGCGAAACAGACCATCGAACAGGGCAGGCACTGGTACGCGATCCACACGTACGCGGGCTATGAAAATGCCGTGGCGCGCAACCTGAAACAGCGCATTGAATCGCTCAACATGGGCGACAAGATTTTCGCCGTCGTCGTGCCGACCGAGAAAAAGATCAAGATCAAGGGCGGCAAGCGCGTCGAGGACGAGGAGAAGATCTACCCGGGCTACATTCTCGTCGACATGATCGTCACCGATGAGTCGTGGTTCGTCGTTCGCAACACGCCGCGCGTCACGGGATTCGTCGGCGCGGGCGTCTATCCGGTGCCGCTTTCCGAGAAGGAGATCGATTTTCTCCTCGGCCGCATGGACAACGCGACGGTTACCCATGCCGTCGACTACGCGGTTGGCGACAATGTGAAGATCGTCGACGGACCGTTCAAGGATCTTGAGGGTCGCATCAGCGAGATCGACGCGGAGAAAGGCAAGGCGCGCGTCATGGTGCTCATGTTCGGTCGCGAGACGTCCGTCGAGCTCGACCTTCTGCAGATCCGCAAGATGTAACTTTACTTTCCGCCGCCGTTTTGCTACGGTAGCGGGACCTCAATAGAAAACCCATGGCGAAGAAAATAGCGAAAAAACTGAAATTGCAGATCCCGGCAGGCAAAGCCGTTCCGGCGCCGCCCGTCGGCCCGGTGCTCGGTCAGGCCGGTATCAATATCGGCGATTTCATCAACAAGTTCAACACGGCGACGAAAGCCATGATCGGCGACGTCCTGCCGGTCGTTATCACGGTCTACGAGGACCGCTCCTACGACTTCGTCCTCAAGACGCCGCCGACGGCGAAGCTCATTCTCAAGGCGCTTGGTCAGGAGAAAGGTTCCGGCAAGCCGAACACCAAGAAGATCGGTGCGATCACCAAGGCCCAGGTCAAGGAGATCGCCGAGCGCAAGCTCGTCGACATGAACACGAACGACCTCGCGTCTGCGATGAAGATGGTGGAAGGCGCGGCGCGCTCGATGGGTGTCGACGTAAAATAAGATTTCGTTCCAAAAAGAAATAAAGGGCTTTTCCGCTTTGCGGAAAAGCCCTTTTGAATTTTCTTCACACCTTCCTTTCGCTGAAATCAAACGTCTGAATGACGACGCCGCAGTACCGCTGGCCTTCGCCGCAGCCGCCGTCTTTGACGCAGGGCGGCGCGAAGACCCAGTGGAGCTCCGGATGCAACCGCAAGACCTGTTCGCGCATCTGAGTGCCCAAGTGGTAAATCTCCTCCTGGGCGAGCCAGCAGCAGCGCTTCGCCATCTCATGCGCGAGCGCGTTCAGGTTGCCGTGCTTGTGGTACCGGACCATCGCTCCGTACGGGGCGAGGATCGTTGCAAGGCTCTTCGGCACAACGCGAGAAATCTCCGCCCACCGCTTCATGGTTTCCCGAAGTTTTTCGCCCAAGCCGAGCTCCGCAAGAAGCGGCGGCAGGTACGCGAAGCCGACGAATGCCGGCTTGCTCCGCTCGATCGTGCGGTGGCGCTGATCCTGCCCCATGGTGGCGCAGGACAAGGTGATCTCCGCGGTAACCGTCGTGCGAATATTGTCCATGTACTTCGGCTTGAAGTGAAGAAGATCGATCGGATGCATGTCCTTCGGATCCGGTTCCACGACGCGCTTTCCGACGACGAGATGCTCGAGCCGGTATTCCGGTTTGACGAGACACTCGCCGACGAAACCGACCGGCAATCCGTCCGGATCGTCGGCATCGGCAACCCGCAGTTCCGGAGCGAACATGAAAGCGATTTCCGGAAACCGTTCGAGGACCAGATCTCTCATCAGGTCCGTGACCGCGCGCATCGTTGGATTCCAGGCGGATGCCCAGAGCGACACGAGCGCGGACAGGTTGACGGTGAAGTCGAACCCGGTCGGAAAGATGATCGGAATGAACATCCGCATCTGCTCCTGGGCGATCTTGGCGCAATTGGCCTCGACCGACGGAAGCGGAAGCTTCGGCCGCTCGATGATCAAATGCTTTTTGGACAGGGCCGTGGCCGCCTCCAAATTGCCCGTGTACTGCTCGATCGCGCCGCGGATATACGTCATGATGCCGGCGACCTGCGCGTCTCCGACTTCCGGCCAGAACTCGCGGATGTAGTGTTCGAGCGCTGCGAAATCCGGATCGGCGAACATGGCGGAACAGTATCGTCCGCTGCGCTGATCCGAATTGTAAAACGGGCTCGCCTCGTGCATGCCGAAGGTGATGTCGCCGACGGCGATGCCCTCGATCAGGAACGTGGCGTACCAGTGCTGCAGCGTCGTGTGATGGCCGGTATAGAAAAGCTTGTTCTTGATGTTGATCAGCTTTCCCATCTCCGGCGGCGTCGCCTGATAGCATCCGAGGGCCGCGTGCGATGTCAGAACGTCCGGCTTCACGTCGCCGTGCGCCAGCAGTTCGACGGTCACGCTCCCGTTCCTCGTAGATTTTCTTGAACCCATGTTCTCCCGCCTTTCTCTCCTCGTATGGTGTGAATTGAAAAATAACTGCAAACCCTCTCAAAGCCTAACGTACCGGAGGGGAAAGTCAACTCTGGCCTTTGCGTTTGAACGTACTATAATTACCGGCATGGAAACCAAGCATGTCCGGCCGTCGTGGGACGAGTATTTCATCCACATCATGCACACGGTCGGCGAGCGGGCGACGTGCGACCGCGGACGGTCGGGCTCGATTCTCGTGAAGGACAAGCACATCATCTCGACGGGATACGTCGGCGCGCCGGCGGGCTGCAAAAGCTGCGATGATGCCGGCCATGAAATGCATCTTGTCACGCAGGAAGACGGCACGCAGTCGAAACATTGCATCAGGACGACGCATGCCGAGCAGAACGCCATCGTCCAGGCGGCGCGTTTCGGCGTCGCGACCGGCGGGGCGACGATCTACTGCACGATGACGCCCTGCTACGTCTGCGCGAAACTCATCATCAACGCCGGCATCAAACGGGTTGTCGCCGAGAAGGATTACCATGCCGGTGCGCGCAGCAAGGAGATTTTCCAGGAAGCCGGCGTGGCCTACGAACTGCTCCAGAAAGAGACGGTGACGTATCCGAACATGAAATGATATGGCAAAGATAATTCTCGGATTCGTCGGACCGATCGCAAGCGGCAAGGAGGTCGCGAAAAAATACATCGCCGAAAAGTACGGCGCGAAGGACTGCAAGTTCTCCGCACCGCTGCGCGACGTGGTGCGCCGGCTCGGTCTCGAGGAGAGCCGCGAGAATCTCCAAAGGCTCTCGACCGTCTTGCGCGGCGCGTTCGGCGAGGATCTGCTGGCGAAAGCGATCTCAGTCGATGCGGCCAAGCTCGATGCCGGTATCGTCATCGTCGACGGCGTGCGGCGCATGACGGACATCGCGCACCTGAAAGACCTGCCGAACTTCCATCTTGTCGCGATCGACGCCGGCCCCGAGATCCGCTACGAGCGGATGAAAAAAAGGAACGAGAACAAGGGCGACGACAAAAAGACCTTCGCGGAATTTCAGGCCGACCAGGAAAAAGAGGCAGACAGGGAAATCCCGGCCGTGATGAAGAGAGCGGATATTCACATCGACAACGGCGGGACGCTTGAGCATCTGTATGCGCAGATTGACGCTTTTGTCGGCGCGCTGCGGGTCGGAAAACAGGCGCCTTGATTTTTCCATTTTTTCGTTTTACCCTTCGCATGGAAGTTATTTCACAAGGAAAGGAGGTGAATTATGAAACACAAAAGATTATTTATCGTTGTTGACGGTCCGGAAGGGGCCGGCAAGTCGATGCTCATCAGACGGGCTGCAACATACCTGGAGTCGCTTGTTCTGCCGTTCATCGTCACCCATGAACCGGGAGGGACGCCGTATGGCAAGGAAATCAGGGATCTGATTCTCTATTCTCCGCATGCCGTGCAAGCGGATGGCAAGACCTTGTTCGCGCTTTTTTGGGCGGATCGGGCCGATCATATGAAAAACAAGATCATTCCGGCGCTCGAAGAGGGCGTCATCGTGATCTGCGACCGGTTCGACAGCGCCACGTTCGCGTATCAGATCGTCGCCCAGGGAGAACGGGAGCTCGAGTCGCTCTTCTGGGAAACGAGGGAATCCTATCTCGGCAAATTTGAACCGGACATGTACGTGCACGTGAAGCTTGATCCGGGCATAGGTCTTGCCAGAAAGAAGGAGCAAGGAGAAGAGAACCATATTGAGAGAAAAGGCTTGGAGTTTCACCGCAGGGTCTCCGCCGGTCTCGAAGAGTTTTTCAGCCGTCTGCAACCGGAAAAAGTCGCGGTTATCGACGGCAGTTTGGACAAGGAGGCAACATGGCTTGCGTTCAAGGCCGTGCTCGATTCGCTGCTCTTTCCGAAATCAGATTGAACGGCTCGCCTCCGGCGGGCCGTTTTTATGTATAATGGAGTTATGATCATCCGTATCAAGAAGCTGCGTCCCGATGCGAAAGTGCCGAGCTATGCGCACCATGACGATGCGGGATGCGATTTTTTCGCCGTGGAAAAGACGGAGGTAAAAGCGGGCGAGCGGGCGATGGTGCCGACAGGGATTGCCATGGAAATTCCGGAAGGATTTGTCGGCCTCGTCTGGGACAAGAGCGGCATATCGGCCAAGCACGGCATCAAAACTGTCGCCGGAGTTGTCGATTCCGGCTATCGCGGCGAAATTCTCATCGCCGTGGCGAATATTTCCGATACGGATTACGTTTTTGAGAAAGGACATAAGGTTGCACAGATGGTCATCCAAAGAAAAGAAACGGGGGAATTCGAGGAAGTTGACGAACTTTCGGAAACGAAGCGTGGAAAAGACGGTTTTGGCAGTACGGGCGCATAAGCCCGAAGTGTGCTATACTCTCGGGGTATCATTTAACAGCAATCTTTAAGCAAAACCCTATGGCAGCAAAAGGTTCAGCGTTTATGAAGCCGCTCACCGTGAGCAGTGACCTCGCGAAGATCGTCGGCAAAGGCCCGATGCCTCGTTCGGAAGTGGTCAAGGCGCTCTGGGCGTACATCAAGAAGAACGGTCTTCAGGATGCGAAGAACAAGCGCAATATCAATGCCGATGCGAATCTCAAGGTCATTTTCGGCAAGGATACGGTGAACATGTTCGAGATGACGAAGCTCGTCTCGAAACATCTCTCGTAAGGTTCGAAAAATACAATACAAAAGGGCGGCGCC
>JAGWZI010000026.1 GCA_018968925.1 Patescibacteria group bacterium
ACTTGGCTTTTTTATACCGTGAAACTCTTTTTCAACTTCTTTAATCAATTTAGGAAGTTGTGTTTTCGTGTTGTCTCCTAGATAAAAGATTTTTTTGTGTTTCGACTTTGTTTTTTCATACATTTCTTTATCACAAGTCAATAGACAAGCCGAGATGCTTATGGCCTCAACCACAATATAAAAATCAATAGCCTTTAGCTTGCTTACGTCTGATTTAGAATATCCTTTATAACGGTCAAGTATAATTTTGTGGTTAATACTACGATGCTCAAACCTAGTATCAAATTCTTTGAGTTTATCCTCAAGAATTTTTTTTGCTTGAGCAACTGATTTTTTACCTTCCCTTATAAGTTTACCCATGGTTTCTAGTAAAACCACGGAAGGAATACAGATTCTTGGTTTATAAGGTTTAATAGCTCCCAATGCAGATTCTACCGAAAGATGATGAGCATCCTTTTCATGTACGTAAGCAAAAAGTACCGAGGTATCAAGCAAAATGTAGATGCCAGATTCTTCCTTTTGTTCTTCTTTTTTATCTTCGTCCATTAAATATAATAATATCATACTTCATATTTTTTAGTCATTACCTATTTTGATAGAGTAGTTACAAAAAAATTTCTTGACCGGCGGGACGGGGCGCGATATGATGCGGGCAGAGTCCGTTGTTTCAAAAAATTTCTGGAGGAGCATCGCCGTGAAAACATCCATCGACGCGAAGAAACGGGATCAGGTGCTTGACATGAAAGTCGCCGAATTCCTGGTCGGAGAAAATGAGAACAAGACGCGGCAGGAAAAGACGCTCGCGGCGCTTTTCTCGAACCGCATCTGGAACATGGCCGGCGTAAAAAACGGTCTCAACATGACCGTACGGGAGATCATTGCCGAGCCGCGCAGCAGGTTTTTCAGCAACGGCAAAGCCCCGAAGTCGCTCGAGTATTTCGAACAATGCCTTGAACAGTACGGCCTTTCCTTCATCGGCTAGGCCGCGCCCCCGGAGCTTCCGGGGGCTTTTTTATTTCCTCCGCAACACGCGTTTCAAGTATTTGCCGGTGTATGATTTCTCGTTCATCGCCACGTCTTCGGGCGTGCCTTTGGCGATGACTTCCCCGCCCTTGTCGCCGCCTTCCGGACCGATGTCGATGATGTAGTCGGACGACTTGATGAGGTCCATGTTGTGCTCGATGACCACGACCGTGTTGCCGTTGTCGACGAGCTTCTGCAAGATTTCAATGAGCTTTTTCACATCCTCGTAGTGCAGGCCGATCGTCGGCTCGTCGAGAAAATAGATCGTCTTGTACATGCCCGGGCGATAGAGCTCGGAGGCGATTTTTACGCGCTGGGCTTCGCCGCCGGAAAGTGTCGTCGCGGACTGGCCGAGCTTGATATAGCTGAGGCCGACGTCCATCAGGCACTTCAGACGGTCGTACACCGCGGGCAGATCCTCGAAAAACGAGAGACCTTCCTCGACGGTCATTTCCAAAACCTCGTGGATATTCTTGTTCTTGTATTTCACTTCGAGCGTTTCCTTGGTAAAACGCGTGCCGTGACAGACGTCGCACGGCACGTAGACCGTCGGCAAGAAATGCATCTCGACTTCGATCGTGCCGTTCCCCTCGCAATTTTCGCAGCGACCGCCTTTGACGTTGAACGAGAAGCGGTTCGGCCCCCAGCCGCGTTCGCGGGCGGTCGCGGTCGTGGCGAACATGTCGCGGATGAAGGTCCACGCGCCGGTGTAGGTCGCCGGGTTCGAGCGCGGCGTCCTGCCGATCGGCGACTGGTCGATCATGATCGTGCGCGAAAGGTATTCCGAACCTTCGAACGACGCGCAATTGTAGATATTCGCCGAGCGCATCTTTTTCTCGAGCCGCGCTTGGAGATTTTTGTAGAGAATCTCGTAGACGAACGACGACTTGCCCGAACCGGACACGCCGGTGACGCAGACGAGTTTGCCGAGCGGCACGTCCACGTTCATGTTCTTGATGTTGAAAATATGCCCGCCTTTTACTTTGAGCCTGCCTTTGTCCTGATCGCGGCGCTTTTTCGGCAATTCGATCTTGGCGTCGCCGCGCAGATAGTCGAGCGTCAAGGAACCCGACTTGTTTTCTTTCGCGGTGAGCAATTCGTCGAGCCAGCCGGAGACGACGACCCGCCCGCCGTGCACGCCCGCGCCCGGACCGATATCCACGATGTAGTCCGACGCGAACATGGTGTCTTCGTCGTGCTCGACGACGAGGATTGTATTGCCGAGATCGCGCAGGTTGACGAGCGTCTTGATGAGCTTGTCATTGTCGCGCTGGTGCAGGCCGATCGTCGGCTCGTCGAGGACGTAGAGCGCGCCGACAAGTCCCGAACCGAGCTGGGACGCGAGACGGATGCGCTGTGCCTCGCCGCCCGAGAGCGTGTTCGCCCGGCGATCGAGCGAAAGATATTCGATGCCGACATCGTTCATGAATTCGAGGCGCAGGTCGATCTCCTTGAGGACGACCTTCACGATCTCCTTTTCGGTATCGGAGAGTTCGAGCGCTTCGATGAATTTCTTCGCCTCGCTGATGGACTTTGCCGTGTAATCGACGATATTCGCGCCGCCGAGCAATACGTGCAGCGCCTCGTCGCGCAGGCGCTTGCCGTCGCACATGTCGCACCGCTCGTCCGTCCAGAAATCCTTCGTGCCGAGGCCGTGGCACTCGGGGCATGCGCCGTACGGCGAGTTGAACGAAAAGAGCCGCGGCTCGATCTCCGGATACGAATAGCCGTCGTACGGACACATGAATTTCACCGAGATCATCCGCGTCTCCTCCGGCGTCTCGACTTTCAAAAGTCCTTTCGATTCCTCGATCGCCTTTTCCACCGCGTCGGACAAACGCTCCTTGATCCCCGCTTTCTTCTCCTTGAATTCGGAAACGTAGAATTCGTCGATCAGGACGTCGATGTCGTGCTTTTTCTGTTTTGAGAGGAGGATCTGGTTGCGGAGCTTTTTGTTCTCGCCGTCCACTTTCACTTCGGTGTAGCCCTTTTCGAGAAGATCGTAGAGCAACTGATAGTACTCTCCTTTCCGGCCGACGACGACCGGCGAATAGATTTTGACCTTGTCGCTCGTAACTTTCACGCCGAGGATTTCCTTCGACTGCTTCGGCGATTTCACCTGCGTGACGGTGTGGATGATCGTCTCAAGGATTTCCTCTTTCGAAAGTTTCTTGATCTCGCGGCCGCAGACGAGACAGTGCGGCTTGCCGATGCGCGCGTAGAGAATGCGGAGATAATCGTAGATCTCGGTGATGGTCGCCACCGTCGAGCGCGGATTGTTCGAACGGGACTTTTGGTCGATGGAGATCGCCGGCGAAAGTCCGACAATTTCGTCCACGTCCGGTTTTTGCATCTGGTGGAGGAATTGCCGCGCGTAGGACGAGAGCGATTCCACGTAGCGGCGCTGTCCTTCGGCAAAGATCGTATCAAAGGCAAAGGACGACTTGCCGCTGCCGGAAAGCCCCGTGACCGCGATCATCTTGTTTCGCGGCATGTGGACGGTGATGTTCTTCAGATTGTGCGTCCGCGCGCCTTTCACGATGATCTCTTTCGCTTCCTCGTTGAAGCCGGTTTTTGTGGTCTTTTTGTCTGTCATATACGCAAATATCGCCCCCGTTCGCTCGCAGAGGGGGTGGTAGCGGCAATATTACCTTTCTTTAGTAAAGTTGGCAAATAAAAATCCCCGTTCCGCCACATGGCAGAACAGGGATCGAAAAGCGAATGTGTTCTTTTTCTATTTCGGCGCATCGGACCGTTCCCGCCGCATCGTATGTTCAACGGTCCAAAAATTGAACCATGCCAGACATGCGAACACTCCGGCAGGAAACGCATCCCATCCGACAGGATCGAACAGATAGTCGGATACGAACAACGCTCCGAGAAGAAAATTGATGATTCCGGCGATAAAGACGCACCGGCATCTCGCCTTCACTCCGAGATCGTCCAAAAGAAAACAGACGGTGAGAACCAATGCGACAAAAAAGAGGCCTTGTATTACGTACCAGGAAATCGTCATTTCCATCACAACCTCCGCATATCGATTTTGCTTCCGTGTTCATAGTACAATAAATCTCGACTTTTGGCAAATAAAAGCACCCTTGTCGGTTTCGACAAGGGTGCATCGAGCTGATGCTCAGACCGGGTTCCCGTTTAGCAACACGGCGAGCGATCTTCCGGGCAAGCAATCTTCCGTAAAGCTCTTCTTCAGCACCGGAATGACCTCTTCCCATCCGACGAATTTCCAGGCATCCGTCGCGATCGAAATGCAGACATCGCTCGAGACGTTGGCCGGCAACGTGCGTCCGGTGCCGACATCCATAGCTATGTTCCGCATGCCGGGCGTGAGATTGTCGGTGATGATCTGACGGAGACGGCCTTCGATTTCAAGGATCCGATCTTCGTCAGTGTCCACCTTCGGACCCAAAGACAAAATGGCGACGATTCTCATGGTTCCACCTCTCTGTGAATGACCTGCTTTCCTGCATATAATTAAATCAAAATTATATATTTTGTCAAGAATAAAAAGATGTTCCTTTTGGGCAAATGAAAAAAGCCTTGTGTCGCAAGACACAAGGCTTTTGCTTCAAAAGGATTCACCACCCCTTTCCTTGTATGAAAGCTTTGTACTCGAGAGAAGACTTCGCATCAATAAGCTCGGTGCCGCAGAGTTCGCATGGCGCAAAGACGCCGTGCGCCGCGACTTCGATCTTCTTGAACGTATGCTTCCCCTTGCAGAAACAGGTGATTCCGCTCTTGTTGGCGAGATCACTCACCGCCGTGGCGATATACAGCACGAATGCTTTGAATGACTTTTTCATTCCCCGCCCCTTGGATCGGATTCACAACATTGCTTCTGTCCCGATACTACACCGAGATTGGGGTTTTGGCAAATAAATATGCGGATTAGAAGTTATTTCAAGAGGGCAACACCAGAAATAATAAGTGCAAGTATTGCAATCCAATTTTGAATTAGATACCCAAAAATTTTTTTTGATATTGGTTTATTAGATTCTAAACCTTTATTTGTTAAACGAACTAAATCGGTACTACCCCCTACATAATCTACTTCACCTCGATCTCTCATTAAATTAAAAATTCTAGAAACATCTGATTCCGAATATTCTCTAGTATTTGAAACTTTTTTTCTTAATTCTTGAATGGGCAAATGATTTCTATCTTTTAATAATTCGATTATTTTCTTTTCAATTTTTTTATTCATATTATTTTTCA
>JAGWZI010000009.1 GCA_018968925.1 Patescibacteria group bacterium
AGGGAAGCCGCCGATTCATATTTCAAATACATGCTTATGCAGCCGGATTTCGGACAATTCGAAAAGAACGTCGGCATCGCCTTCCGCGACAAGGCACTTTTGCGGCAGGCGTTCACGCACCGTTCGTATCTGAACGAGCACCGCGAGGCGGAACTCGTCCATAACGAGCGTCTCGAATTTCTCGGCGATGCCGTGCTCGAACTCATCGTCACCGATTATCTCTATGCGAAATATCCCGATTCGCCGGAAGGCGAGCTCACGTCGTACCGTTCGGCTCTGGTCAATGCGACCACGATGTCGGACGCCGCGGCAAAGATCGGCATGAACGATTACATGCTTCTTTCCCGCGGCGAAGCGAAAGACATCGGCAAGGCGCGGCAGATCATTCTCGCGAACGCGATTGAAGCTCTGATCGGCGCCATCTATCTCGACCAAGGGTACGAGACGGCGAAATATTTCATCTCATCGAGCATCTTTCCGCTCGCTGAAAAGATCGTCACCGAAGGCACGTGGCTCGATCCGAAGAGCGAATTCCAGGAGAAGGCGCAGGACAACGAGGGGCTGACGCCGTCGTACAAGACGCTGAAAGAGGAAGGTCCGGATCATGACAAGAAATTCACCATGGGTGTCTTCATTGGCGCGGAAGAGGTCGCCCGCGGCACGGGCAAGTCGAAGCAGGAAGCCGAGCAGGCCGCGGCCAAGGCGGCTCTTGCGGCGAAAGGGTGGGGAGCGTAATATACGATTATGTCACACGAGCAATTCACGTCCGAGGAAAAACGTTCCGGAAACAAGGAACAGCTTGTCCTGTCCCAGATGACGCCGGAAAAGCAGGAAAAATATCAGGATCTAAAAAAACTGCTCGAACAATATCGGGCGGAAGTCATCGATAAGGAACAGTCCGATTTTTTCAAGCAGGATGCCGCGCGCCGGAAGGTCGCCGAATTCCGCGATACGGTCACGCAGAGATACGCAAAAACGTACGGCACGATACCGGAACAGTATCTCTCGTACTGGCTCATCCGGCATGTGCTCGAAGGACAGACTTTGCCGGAAAAGAAATTTCCCTTCGATGACGATCACGGCCATATCGAGGCTGTGGCGGAAGAAATGTTCGCCTCGCCGGAAAAATGAATAGTCCCATGGAAAAACTCGAACAGCGATCGCTCTCGGCCGAACAGCAGGAAACGCTTGAGAATTTTCTCGAGAATGAAATTCGGGGAATCTGCACTGGCGAGAAGACCGGCGAACTCGAGGGATCCGAATGTTCCGACAGTCTCGAAGACGCCGTCTCGGGTTTTGTGGCGGAACATCCGGATATTTCCGAAAGGGAAGTCTGGAACCGTGTCATAGAGATCAGAAAAGAAATCGAGGATATGAATCTCGAAAAGGCCGCTTGAACGGCTTTTTTTGCGGCCGAAATCTGGTAGAATAGCCGGCAATGTATCTGAAATCCATCGAAATCGCCGGCTTCAAATCGTTCGGCAAAAAAGCGATCCTCGATTTTACGACGCCGATCACGGGCGTCGTCGGTCCGAACGGCTCCGGCAAATCGAACGTGGCGGAAGCGTTCCGCTTCGTCTTGGGCGAGCAGTCGATCAAATCCTTGCGCGGCAAGCGGGCGGAGGACCTCATTTTCAACGGCGGCAAGGATTCGCCGCGCGCCAATCGCGCGTCGGTGAAGCTCGTGTTCAACAATGCAGAACGCATCTTGAGCATCGATTTCGACGAAGTCGCCATCGAGCGTGTCGTCAACCGCGATTCATCTTCGGAATATCTGATCAACGGTTCGCCGGTGCGCCTGAAAGACATCATCGAGCTGCTTGCCGGCGCACACATCGGCGCATCGGGTCACCAGATCATCTCGCAAGGCGAAGCCGACAAGATCCTGAACGCATCGATCCGCGACCGGCGCGAGATGATCGAGGATGCCCTGTCGCTCAAAGTATTTCAATACAAAAAAGAGGAAAGCATCCGCAAGCTCGAAAAGACCGAAGAAAATACGAAGCAGGTGGAGTCATTGCGCCGCGAGATCGCGCCGCACATCCGTTTCCTGAAGAAGCAGGTGGAGAAGATCGAGAAGGCGGCGGAAATGCGAACCGAGCTTGTCTCGCGCTACCATGAATATTTCCGCCGCGAGGAGGAATATCTTGCCGCCGAAAAGAAAAGCATCATGGCGGAAAAATCGCCGCTCGCCGCCGAGCGGGAAAAGCTCGAGCGCGAACTTGCCCAGGCGAAACTCGTCCTCGCTGCATCGGCGTCGAAGGACGAAAAGACGGGCGAAGTGATGGCGGTCGAAGGGAAGCTCAAAGACGCCCGCGCCGGCAAGGACGCGCTCTCGCGCGCGATCGGCCGCATCGAAGGCGAGATCAGCTCGCTTGTTCGTCTTGTGAAAAAGCAACAGGAAGCGAGCGCGAACGCCCTCCAGAAGACCGTCGAGCTTTCGAGCGTGGAAACGATGGCGCGGGAAATCGATCTCGAAGCGTCTGCGTCCGCGCATGCCGATACGGGCGCGCTCAAAGGCATCATCGAATCGATACGGAAGATCGTGAGGAATTTCATCGAGAAGCACAAGGCGGCGGAGGCGAAGCAGGAGTTGAGCGATCTGGAGCATGAAATCAAACGCCTTGAGGAAGAGAAAAAAGCGCACGAAGCGAACATGGCCGATGCGGCGAGGGCCGAGACCGGGCTCGCCGAAGAGTATGCATTCCTCAAGAGCGAGATCGAGAAGGAGAAGGATTCGAACCGCGATGCGGAAAAGACGATGTTCCGCATCGTCGCCGAGGAGAACGACATCCGCGGCAAGCTCTCGGCGATCGACGCGCGGGAATCGCGCCTGCGGCATGACGAGGAGGAACTCCGGCGCGAACAGCAGGAAGGTTCCATCATTGCCGGCATCCAAGCCCTTCATTTCAAGGATTTCTGGCCGACCCACGCCGGCGGCACGCCGCTCTCTGTGGACGAGATCGCGAACGAGCCGCGGGCGATGCAGGAAGACCGCCGCCGCGCTATCGAGAAAATAAAAATCCGTCTCGAGGATGCCGGCGTCGCGGGTGGGGACGATGTCATGAAAGAATACAAAGAGACGTCCGAGCGCGATCTGTTCCTCGAGAAAGAGCTTGCGGATCTCGCAAAATCATCAGAGGCATTGAAAACGCTCATCGCCGAGCTCGACGAGAAGCTTGCCACCGAATTCAAGACCGGCGTGGCGAAGATAAACGGCGAGTTCCAGAAATTCTTCGCGGCCATGTTCGGCGGCGGCACGGCGTCGCTCGCCGTCGTGAAAGAAAAGAAGCGGCGCCGATCCGATACCGAATTGCCGGCAGGCGACGATAGCGAGGAACTCGCCGAGGCCGAAGAGGAAGGTGAGGAAGGCCTCGAGATCGAAGTGTCCCTGCCGCGCAAGAAGATCCGCGGCCTGATGATGCTCTCGGGCGGCGAACGCGCGCTCACGTCGATCGCCCTTCTCTTTGCCATTTCCGCGGTCAATCCGCCGCCCTTTATCATCCTTGACGAGACCGATGCCGCGCTTGACGAAGCGAATTCCAAGAAATACGGCGACATGATCGCGGCTTTGTCCGAATATTCCCAGCTCATCCTCATCACGCACAACCGCGAGACTATGTCCCGCGCCGGCGTCATCTATGGCATCACCATGGGCGCGGACGGCGTCTCCCGCCTCCTTTCTATCCAGTTCGAGGAAGCGGTGCAGGTGGCGAAATAAAAAAGCCGGCAGCATTGCCGGCTTTTGCCACCCGTTTCATTTCGCAGGCAGATAGGACTTTTCCAGATTTTTCTTATCCGCGCGCCAACCGTTCCCGACAAGATCGTCGAACTCTTTCTGGCTGACCGTGTCCATGGAATAGCTCGCGGTCAGCAGATTCATCTTCATGTTGTAGGAATCGATGCCGCACGTCATTCCCCCGACACTCACAACCCCTCGCCTGATCTCACTGATGAGCTGGGGAGTTATCTTGACGTCCGTTTCCTTCGTGAAGATCGTCCTGCCCGAACCGCCCCATACGGCAAGCCAGATGCGGGCGTGCACCACTATCCGTTTCATAGAATATCTCCTTTCTGAATATAGAGAGCGAATACTGTCTGCAGGGTAGCAGGAAGCTGGTGGAAATTCAAGCATAGAAAAAGCCGGCATCGTCGCCGGCTTTTGCCGTTCCACTCAAACAACGGGAATGAAACGAAGGCAGGATTTCGGAAATCCGAGCGTCTGCCAATATTTGAAAGCTTGGGGCTTGTTTTTCTTCCACCAGTCGACGGCTTCCAAGTCGTGTCGCGCAAGCAGACCGAATGCCTTATCGGCCGGCACCCGATACAGGTTTCTGCGCACGTTTTTTCCTGTCCGCGTTTCGTCTCCCACCTTGATGATATCGACAACCGGCAAGAGACACCCGATCCATGCCTTACGGACTTTTTTCGGCGCTTTGCCCGGCGGCATTTTCATGATGCGAATATAGCCGATGGGCGGCATTGGCAACCGTACCGGATGCCGGTCAAACTCGTCTTCAAACCCGTTTTCGCACATATCGCAATTGCCGTGTAGCATTGTCTCACCTCCTTGGAATGAACTGTTTGTGCCGAATCCTAGCATGAAAGCGCGGCACGTCAACGGATGCATTCCTGTTGAAAAACAGAGATGCGGACCATTCCGCTTCCTGGTATAATGCAGGCACAATGAAACCAGCGCGCTTCAGAGGCTTTACGCTCATCGAGATTCTCGTCGTCGTTGCGATCATCGGGATCTTATCCGCCGTCACCACGGCTTTCCTGAGTTCGGCGAACGAAAAGGCGAATGCCGCGGCGATCCAGGGCGAACTCAATCAAGTGGAGAAGCAGGCATCCTTGTATATCACGACCTACGGCAATTATGGCCCGCTGACGCTGAATGGCGGCAACAATTTCGTCTGGCCGTGCGCCCAGGACGGCACCACTGGCTATCCATGGGTATGGGCCATGAACAATCCGGGCTTTACGAGTACGATATTCGGCTCGCCGACGGCCGTCGGTTCGCTTGCCAATCTGGTGGCCGATATGAAAAGCAAATCGGGATGGACGAATGCCGTGCCGACCGTCTTCTGCGTCGCGTTCGGCACCGGCAGTACGGCCTCGTCATGGGCCATATCGGTGCGGGATCCGTCGAATACGAAGAATTATTTCTGCGCCGACTCGACCGGCAATACGAAGTACGAGCAGAATGCTCCGATCACGAGCCCGCCGTACAACACGTATCCGTCCCCGACGAACAATTTTGCCGGCATCGTATCGCTGTCGCCGGGAAACGCCACCTGCCAGTGACCTCCGGATTGTTTTTATGTCTAATTGACAGCGCGTTGACAAAACATGCTAGCGCGCTTATAGTGCGTTCAGTGATTTTTGTTCGTTCCAAAATACATCATGCGAGGTGAAAAATGAAATTGAACGGAAGGCTTGAGTTTCTGGGATTGTTGACCGGTTGCGCCGTTTCGACCGAAAAAGGCAAGACGGATTTGATGGCCGAAATCGAGTCTCTGCTCGCGCGTTTGAACGGCAAGCAGGTGAGCCAGGAATTCAAAGACGGCCGCGGCTACAAGATCTTTTCGGACGATACGACGGATGAAAAGCTCAAGCACGAATCCGTTCCGGAATATCGTCTCGCGCTTCTCGTCGGCCCGACGGGAGGCGTCAACATATACGCGTACCTCGAGTTGTCGCTCATGGCGTTGAACGGCCGGTCGGTGAACGCAGAAATCACCGACACATCGTTCGAGATCGCCGGCGATCCGTCGGAAAAAGTGCACGGCGTGCATTTCACCGATGGCAATTCCTGTGCGGTCAGCGAGGAAACACGGGAATCTGTTTGCAAGATGGGAAAGCCGGGTTGCTGCATCTTTCTTGCGTACAGCCCCGAAGGATTCGCTTGCCAGAAGTTCAACAGTCCGATCGCCCGGGTCATCCTCGAACGGCACGCGGAAGGGAGGATGCGCGCAAGCCGCATCGGGAACTGCGCGATTCTCGGCCGAAAGGAAAAAGCAATTGAAGCTTGAAGGAGAAACAAAACCCGCCGAGTTGGTTTCGGCGGGTTTTTTTATTGCACGATCTCCCAGTCCATGATCCGCCGGTCGAGATCGGCATTGACCAATTTTATCTTTATCTTCTGTCCGAGCTGGTATTTCTTTTTCGTTTTTTCTCCGATGATGGAATAATTTTTCGCGTCGAGCTGGTAGAAATCGTCTTTCATGTCGGCGAGGCGGATCATGCCCTCGGCTTTCGTCTCGGTGTCTTCGGCATAGATGCCCCATTCGGTGACACCGGTGACCATGCCGTCGAAAACTTTGCCGATCTTATCCTGCATGAATTCGATCTGCTTGTACTTGCGGCCGTCGCGCTCGGCTTCGGCGGCCTTGATCTCCTGGTCGGTCGCGTGCAGGCACGCCTTGTCGTAGAAGGCGAGCGCATTGCCGTCGGTCTTCTTGTCGGAGAGGATCGTCGCGAGCATGCGGTGGGTGAGGAGGTCGGGATATCGGCGGATTGGCGAGGTGAAATGCGCGTAGTATTCGAACGCGAGGCCGAAGTGGCCGATGTTTTCGGTCGAGTAGATCGCTTTCGCCATGCTGCGGATGGCCGCCGTCTTCACGAGACCTTCTTCCGCTTTGCCTTCGACTTGGGCGAAGAGGGCCTGCAGGTCGCGGCCGGAGACCGAACCGTTTTTGTTGACGACAAGTTCGTGGCCGAGCGCCCGGACGAAAACGGCAAGGTCGGCGATGCGTTCGCGGTCGGGCTCGCCGTGGATGCGGTAGGGCAAGGGGAAGAGCTTGCCGGATTTGTGCTCGGCTTTGTAGACGAATTCGGCGACTTCGCGGTTGGCGAGCAACATGTATTCCTCGACGAGCTTGTGCGTGTCGAGCCGTTCCTTCTTGTAGATGCGGATCGGCTTGCCGGACGCGTCGAGGTCGAAGGCGATCTCTTCCTGCTCGAAATCGATCGCGCCTTTCTGCCATTTTTCCTTGCGCAAAATTTTCGCAATGCGATTGAGCTCATTCAAGACATCCGAGTGTTTTACATTTTTGTCGTTGATCGCTTCCTGCGCGCTCTCATAGGTGAAGCGTTTCGCCGACTTGATGACCGTGCGGCCGAACCAGCGGGAAATGATTTTCGCTTTTTCGTCCATTTCAAATATCGCCGAGAAGGCCAGCTTTTCCTCGTTCTCGTTGAGCGAGCAGAGCTCGTCGGACAGTTCGAAGGGAAGCATCGGGATCGTGCGGTCGGGAAGATAGACGCTGCAGCCGCGCTTGTACGCTTCGCGGTCAAGCTCGGTCTTCTCGCGGACGTAATGCGAGACGTCGGCGATATGGACGCCGATCTCGACAGTGCCGTTCGGGAGCTTCTTGAACGAGATCGCGTCGTCAAAATCCTTGGCCGTCTTCGGGTCGATGGTGAAGGTGAGCGTGTCGCGCATGTCGCGGCGGACGGCGTATTCTTCCGCCGGAATTCTGCGGTTTGCTTCGAAAATCGCGTGCGATTCGCGGGCGACGGCGTCAGGAAAATTGATGTCGAAGCCGCGCTCGATCGCCATCGAGGTCATTTCGGTCTCGTTGTCGCCCTTCGTGCCGAGCATGTCGGCGACTTCCGCTTCAGATGCTTGCGGCCATGGCAGCCATTTCGTCATGCGGATGCGGACCTTGTCGTTGTCGGCGAGTTTCGCCGCTTCAGGTCCGACGATCTTCACCTGCGGTTTGAGCCGGTGATCGTCCGGAACAAACATCACGCCTTTGTCCGTCTTCTCGACGACGCCGACGAAGAGGGTTTTCGCGCGCGAGAGCACCCGCGTGACGACGCCGATCTCCTTGCCGGAGACGCTTTTCTTTCCGATGAGCGAGATCTCGACGCTGTCGCCGCCCATCGCGGTGCGCAGCTCGCGGGAGGAGATCTCCGCTTCGGTTTTGCCGTCCTCGGCGAGAAAAAGCGCGACCTGGCCGCGCACCGCCCGTATCGTTCCCGTCAGCATTTTTCCGTGTCCGCCCGCCCGTGTGTGAAAATGATGATCCGTCCGTCCGTGTCCCGGTTTCTTGTGTCGTTCCATACTGGAAGCAGGATTGTAGCAGAAAATCCCGCGTTTGCCTATTCGTCTTGCTTTTTCCGGCTTTTTTGCTAGGATACCTGCCACATATGTTAATCATCAGATTGCAAAGGGTCGGACGGGTGCACGAGCCGTCGTTCCGCATCGTCGTCACCGATTCGAAGCTCGGCCCCCGGTCGGGCAAGCCGGTCGAAGTGATCGGTTCCTACGATCCGCGGCAGGGCAAGGGCACGAACCATATCGATGCGGAACGCGCGAAATACTGGATGTCGCACGGCGCGCAGGTCTCGGAGACCGTGCATAATTTCCTCGTCGACCAGAAGGTCATTTCCGGCAAGAAGATAAACGTCCTGCCGAAGAACAAGATCATAAACGCCAAGAAGGCGAAAGAAGCCGAGGAAGCGGCCAAGAACGCCCCGAAAGCCGAAGCGGCACCGGCTCCCGCCGAAGTTCCGGCGCAGGCATAAATCTCGAACCGAAAAAATTCCGCTTGGCGGAATTTTTTCATTGTGCTACCATTGCAACAGCAGTCTTATCACACGATCCGCCCCGAACTGCCGCGGATTTCAGCAAGAAAGATATGGCAACAGAACAGGACGCAAAGTTTCTCGAATTCGTCATCAAAGCGCTCGTCGATTCGCCGGACAAGGTCAAGATCACCCGTTCGGTGGACGAAATGGGCGTATTGCTCACGCTCATCGTCGACGGCCCGGACATGGGCAAGATCATCGGCCGATCGGGCAATACCGCGAAAGCGATCCGCACCCTCCTGCGCGTCGTCGGCATGAAGAACAATTCCCGCGTGAACCTCAAGATCAACGAGCCGGAAGGCGGCATGCCGCGCGAAGCGGCCTCTGCGCCGAGGGAGCATCACCAGCCGTCGAAGACGGTCGATGAGGCGATGGCGGATCTGAAGTTGTAAAATGCGTTTCCACATCATCACCCTGTTTCCCGAAGCCTTCGCGTCGTATTTCGGCGTGTCGATCTTGGCGCGGGCGATCCGTGACGAGAAAATCTCGGTCTCCTTTTACAATCCGCGCGACTATGTGCGGCCGACCGCCGCGCAGGCGAAAAAGAAAAAGCCGTACCTGCGCGTCGACGACGTGCCGTACGGCGGCGGCGCCGGCATGGTGCTCCAGGCGGAGCCGATACTGAAAGCGGTCGCCGCGGCGCAGAAAAAAGCCGGCAGAAAAACCAGGATCATCCTGTTTTCCGCGAAGGGAAAGCAGTTCGATCAGAGGATCGCGTACGATACGGCGAAAAAATATACCGATGTGATCCTCATCGCCGGCAGGTACGAAGGCATCGACGAGCGCGTGGCGAAGATCCTGAAAGCCGCGGAGATCTCGATCGGCCCGTATGTGCTCACCGACGGCGAAGTGCCGGCGATGGCGGTCGTTTCCGCGGTGGCGCGGCTCGTGCCCGGCGTCATCCGTCTCGAGTCGCTCGCCGAAGAATCGCATTGGAACCTGCTTTTGAAAAAGGAAACGGCCGGGGCCATCGGCAAAAACGGCCTCGAGCATCCGCATTACACCCGGCCGGAAGTCTTGAAATGGAAAGGGAAATCATACCGCGTGCCGAAGGTGCTCTTGTCCGGCAACCATAAAAACATCGAGGATTGGAGGATGCGTCGAAATCATTGACAATATTTTTCTTTTGTCGTATTATTTTCACCAGATGGCCGATTCACAACAGTCTGGGGAGGCGGTATGGAACGGTTCAAATTGTTCATCGTTGGGTTTTTCTGGCGACGCATCAGCCGGTATGAGCGCATGGTCCGTGATCGCGAGGTGATACTGAAAGCGCGATTTTCTTCCTACGATTCTTTTTCGGGATACTGGTACGCGTATCATTTCTATACGGACGATCCGGTGTCCCGCCAGATTTTGTTGCAACTGGCATTCCCGTACGCGTGTTCCACGGACGACTGCCTGTTTATTTTTCTGCATTCTTCCGACCGTCGGTTGGGAGACCAGGCCTTGGAAAAAGGATTGGAAATAAGCAGAAAGAAAGAATCTTCAAAGGTGCGCTAGTTTTTCAAGCCCGCGACGCATGCCGCGGGCTTTTTCTTTTCCCTCTGATAGAATAAGCACCTATGACCCAGGCGGAAGCGCTCGACATATTGAAAACAGGCGAGAATTGCTACGTGACCGGCGCGGCCGGCAGCGGCAAGACGCATCTCGTCAACACCTATATAAAATACTTGAAAAAGCATGGCGTCGAGGTCGGTGTGACGGCGTCGACCGGCATCGCGGCGACGCACATGGGCGGCCAGACGATCCATTCATGGATCGGCCTGGGTGTGGCGAACCATGTCACGGATGCCGACCTTGAGCGGTTCGAAGGCAAGAAATATCTGGTCGACCGTCTGCGCGCGACGAGCGTCCTTATCATCGATGAAGTTTCGATGCTCCATCATTTCCGGCTCGATCTCATCGATCGGATCGCCCGGCATTTGAAGAAAAATGAGCATCCGTTCGGCGGCATGCAGGTCGTCCTTGTCGGCGACTTCTTCCAATTGCCGCCCGTCTCACGCGCGGGCGAGCCGGAAGCGCTTTTTGCTTACAAATCCGAATCGTGGAAAAGACTCGCGCTCCGCATCTGCTATCTTGAGGAACAACACCGCCAGACGGACGACGCGCTCACGAACATTTTGAACGACATCCGCCGCGGCCGCATGACTGACGCGTCGCACGCGCATATGAAGAGCCGTTTCGGCGCGAAATTGCCGGAAAATGTTGCGGCGGCGAAGCTCCACACGCACAATGTGAACGTCGATTCCATAAACGACGCCGAGCTTGCGAAACTGCCCGGCGCGATGTTCGCTTTCAAGATGGAAGAGAAGGGAAGACAGGCACTCGTCGACGCCTTGAAAAAAAGCTGTCTTGCGCCGGACATGCTCCGTTTGAAAATCGGCGCGCGCGTCATGTTCGTGAAGAACAATTTCGACGCCGGATACGCGAACGGCACCTTGGGCAAGGTCGTTTCTTGCGACATGTCGGGGCCGAAGGTGATGCTCGCGAACGGCAAGATCATCGTGCCGGAAAAGGAATCGTGGATCGTCGAGGAAGACGGCAAAACGAAGGCGACGATCACGCAATATCCGCTCAGGCTCGCATGGGCGATCACGGTGCACAAGAGCCAGGGCATGAGCCTCGATGCCGCCGAGATCGATCTGTCGCAGTCGTTCGAACGCGGCATGGGATACGTGGCGCTCTCGCGCGTGCGGACACTCTCCGGACTCCGGCTGTCCGGCTTGAACGAAAATGCGCTCCAAGTGCGCGGCGACGTCGCGGAATTTGACGAGGAACTGCAGGAAATATCGTCCGATAATCGCACCTGGCTCCATTCGCTTTCCGATACAGAGGTGAAAGAAAAACAGGCGGCATTCCTCGCAAAAATCGCTCCGGCGGGCGATGCGAAAGTGGGGAAGGCGAAGCGGCGGAAAATCACGCCCGTCGAAAGCACGCGGACGATGCTTGCAGAAGGCATGAAACTCCGCGAGATCGTCTCGCACAAAGGCGTGACGCTCGGCACGATCCTCGACCATATCGAGAAGATCCTCGACAAGGAGCCGGATTTCGACATTGCGCACCTGCGCGACGAAGTGCCGCCCGGCAAGTTCAAAAAAATCTACCTGACGTTCCGCGACATGTTCGGCGAGAATCGCGAGCTCCTTCTTGCGCCGGTGAAGAACAAGCTCGGCGCGGGCTTCACCTACGAAGAGCTCCGCCTCGTGCGGCTGTTTGTAAGGAAAAGCGTCTGATTTGACAAGCGAGCGCCGTTCGCGTACAATAACGGCGTTAAGAATCAACTTGGATCGTAAGGGTTAGTCGTCTTTTCGCTTCAGGAGTCTTAATGTTTATAAGGTAGGTAATTGATTCTAGAATGAAGAAATTGTACGTTGGTGGTTTGCCGTATGCGACCACCGAGGATTCTCTCCGCGCTGCGTTCGCGAAAGCGGGCGAAGTCGCGTCGGTCGCCATTATCATGGATAAGATGACCGGCCGCTCGAAAGGTTTCGGCTTCGTCGAAATGGCCTCTGAGGCCGCGGCGCAGGCTGCGATCGAGATGTGGAACGGCAAGGAGCTTGAAGGTCGCCGCTTGACGGTGAACGAAGCTCGCCCGAAAGAGGAGAGACCGTCCCGCTACTAAGACTCATGGTGCGAAACGAAAAGCGCGGCTGCCGCAAGGCAGCCGCGCTTTTTGCAGTGCGCGTTCCGTCGGGCGTCTGCTATACTCTTCGCCATGAACGAACTCATTTTCCTCGATACGGAGACGACCGGAAACGTGATCGGCACGGACCGGCTCTGCCAGGTATCGTACGCGGCAGGTGACACGATCCGCACGGAATATTTCAAACCGCCCCTTCCCGTGTCGGTGAAATCGTCGAGCATCACGCATATTACGAACAAAATGCTTGCGGACAAACCGCCGTTTTCCGGCAGCGCGATGGCGAAGGAGCTCGCGGCGATTTTAAAAAAGGGAATTCTTGTTGCTCATAACGCGAAATTCGACATCAGCATGCTCGAAGCGGAAAAAATTTCCGTGCCGCGCTTCATTTGCACCTTGCGCATGGCGCGCTACCTCGACCGCGACGACAAGATACCCGAATACGGCCTGCAATTCTTGCGCTACTTCCTCGACCTCGACATACCGAAGCATACGCATGCGCACGACGCGGAAGGCGACGTCATCGTCCTGCGGGCGCTCTTCGGACGTCTCCTCGCCAAGATGGCGGAAGAAACGGGAAGCGAAAAAACGGCGATCGAAACAATGGTCGAGATTTCCAAGAATCCGGTCATTCTGCGCCGCCTCAATTTCGGAAAATACAAGGACAAATCGTTCGAGGACGTTCTTGCCGCCGACCGGCAGTATCTCGAATGGCTCTTGCGGACAAAGGTGGAAGGAAAGGACAACGACGAGGATCTCGTCTATACGCTGAAACACCATCTCGGGCGGTGATATACTTGGAGGGAAAGGTCGCTTATCAGCCTTTTTCATACCATGGCAAAACTCAATTGGCTCGACTGGCTCGCGCTCATTCTCGTCATCATCGGCGGATTGAACTGGGGTCTTGTCGCGCTCGGCTGGAATTTGGTCGATGCCGTCTTCGGCGCCGGCTCTGCGCTCGGCGGCATCGTCTACGGACTCGTCGGTCTCTCGGCGGTCTACGTCATGTTCCTCGCGGGCGCCCTGTCGAAAAAGGGAAATATGTAGGTATTCCCGCTGAAAAAACCGCTCCGATCTCGGTCGGAGCGGTTTTTCATTTTTTGCGCTATACTGAAAGCGAATACTTGCATGAAAAAACAGGCATCAGAGCGCCTCGTCACCTTCGATACCGTTCTTTTCGTGTTGCTCGTCATTGCCTTGCCCGCGAATTATTTTTGGCGCGTTTCGTTCAAGGAATATTTTCTCATCGGCATTTCGATCGTCGCCACGGTGCCGGTCGTCATCAGCGGGGTGAAATCCGTTCTCGCCCGCAAGCTCTCCGTCGACCTGCTCGCCGCCATCGCGCTCGTCTTCTCGCTCCTTGCTCGCCAATGGGTTTCGGCGGTCTTCATCAACCTGATGCTCACGTCCGCGCGCATGCTCCTTTCTTACAACGAAGCACGGGCGCGCCATTCCATCGACAGCCTGATGAAGCTCAAACCCCGCAAGGTGCGGGTGAAACGCGCGGACGGTTCCGTCGCGGCAGTTGATCCGAAAAGCGTGAAAATCGGCGATATCGTCGCGGTCGGCCTCGGCGAGCGGGTGCCGATCGACGGTTCGGTCGTGTCCGGCTCGGCATCGGTGGACGAATCGTCGCTCACCGGCGAATCGTTGCCCGTTACGAAGACCGTCGGCAGTCCGGTGTACAGTTCGACGCTTGTCGCGGCGGGCAATATTTTGGTGAAGACGGAAAAGGTCGGCGCGGAAACGACGCTCGAAAAGATCATCAAGCTCGTCGAGGAGGCGGAGCTCGACAAGCCGGATATTCACACGACGGCGGAAAGCTTCGCCACGTGGTACATCGTCGTCATTTTCATCGGTTCCATTGCCGCATATGTGTTCTCGCACGATGTGAACTACGTCCTCGCCATCCTGCTCGTCGTCTGTGCCGACGACATCGCAGTCGCGGTTCCGCTCGCATTCCTTACAGCCATCAGCTACGCGGCGAAGAACGGTGTGATCATCAAAGGCGCGAGCTTTCTCGAGGCCCTGCGCGACGTAAAGGTCATTTTTGTCGACAAGACGGGGACGATCACGAAAGGAAAGCTCGCCGTCGAATCGTTCGTCTGCGCGGAAACGTGCGATGCCGAAAAGGAGAAGAAGATCCTCGGCTATGCCGCCGCGCTCGCCGCGCTCTCGAACCACCCGATCGCGAAGGCGATCGCGGGCTCCGTGACGTCCGGCGAAAAGCATGCGGCACCCGATCATTTTCTTGAAGTGAGCGGCAAAGGCATGTCGGCGGTTTTTCCGGAAGGGAAATGCATCCTCGGCAGGGAAACCTATCTTGCGGAGAGCGGTATCGCGATCGGCGCAGCCTTGCAAAAAAGCATGCGCGCGGAAGAAGACAAAGGGTTCAATACGACCGTCGTTTCGCTCGGCTCCGAAGCGCTCGGATTTTTCGCCGTTGCCGACCTGATCAAGCCGGATATCAAGGCATCGGTCGAGGAATTGAAACGCATCGGCATCCGCGAGGTCGTGATGCTCACGGGCGACAACGAACGGGTCGCGGCGCGCATCGCCGAGCGGGCGGGGCTGACCGGTTATCATGCGAACCTCCTGCCCGACGACAAGCTCGCGTTCATCAAGAGATCCCTCAGCACGGAATACAAGACGGCGATGGTCGGCGACGGCGTAAACGATGCGGCCGCACTGTCGCTCGCCGACATCGGCATTGCCATGGGCGCGATCGGCTACGATGCGGCGATCGAATCGGCGGACGTCGTTCTCATGAAGGATGATTTTGCCAAGATCCCGAACATCATCCGCCTGTCGCAGTACGTCATGAGGATCGCAGGCCAGGATTTCGCCATTTGGGGCGCGACAAATGTCGTCGGTCTCGCATTCGTCCTCACGTCGGTCCTCCGGCCGACGGGCGCCGCCGCGTACAATTTCCTGACCGATTTCCTGCCGCTTTTCAATTCGATCCGCATTTTCAGTCTCTATCGCCAGAAGCGCGTCGAGAGCCGCCGACGCATCGCCGAAGCGTCGCGCGCGGAAAAATAGATTCTTCTCGCACGGGTTGGTTTCCTGTGGTATGATAGCGCCATGCAGCCGATGCTGAAAAAACGGCTTTCTGTAACGGTTTCTCTCGTTTTTCTCCTTGTTCTCTTTGTGAATCCCGCGCCGGCGAGGGCGAGCATCCTGTCCGATCTGACGGACGGCGTGGCGACGTTCGTGCAATTCCTCATCTCGAGCGTCTCCGGTGCGCGGGACACGTTCTGCGGCGCGTACGCCGTTGACGGCGCGGGCGGGAATTCCGCGGCGTTCGATCTCGGCAGGCAGATCTGCGGCGGAACAAAAGCGTCGTCCTCTTTCTCCTTTCCGCCGATTTCGAGTTTCTTTCTCATGCCGTCATTTTCCTTGCCGAGCGCTCTGACGCTCCCTCCGGATTCGGCGGCTTCTTCCTCGGCCGCTCAAAATCCTGCGCCGGTCCAACCGCAGGCGGCATCGAGCGCGTCCGCCGGGTTGCCCGGCGGGCTTTCCGGCGGCACGTCGCAAACGGGCACTGCGCTTGACGACGGTCAGATCATCTATTGGACGAACATCGCCCGTGCCGACAACGGCGGATTGTCCGCGCTTTCCGAGAACAGCACGCTCGACAAGATTGCGAGCATCCGCGTCGCGGACATGTTCGCCAAGCAGTATTTCGACCATTATTCGCCGACCGGCGACAATGTCTCAAAAGAAGCGGATACGAACGGCTACAGCTATATCACGATCGGCGAGAATATCGCCGAAGGGAATTTCGGCGGCTCGCACGGCCTCGTAACCGCGTGGATGAACAGTCCCGGCCACCGCGCGAACATCCTCAACACAAAATACACGGAAATCGGCGTCGCGGCGGAAGAAGGAACGTATCAGGGAAACCGGGTCTGGATAGCGGGGCAGGTGTTCGGCGAACCGGCATCCGCATGTCCGTCGCCCGATGCGGCGCTCAAATCGACGATCGCAAGCGACCAATCGCAGGCGACGAGCCTTGATGCTCAGATTACCGCGGTGAAAACGCAGATGAACGCCGATAGCGGCGACACGTCCGCGTACAACGCCGACGTTGCCACGTACAACGGTCTCGCTGACCAATACAACACGCTCGTCACGACGCTCAAATCGCTCGTTGCCACGTACAATGTGCAAGTGGCGGCATTTAACGCCTGCATCAAGCAATGACCCTCACTTCCCACGCTATTGTCGGCGCGGCAATCGCCAATCTCGCGCCGGATCATCCCGGACTCGGTTTCGCGCTCGCATGGGCGAGCCATTACGCGCTCGACATGGTGCCGCATCTCGACTATGACGTGGACAGCCTCACGAACGATATCCGGCCGGTGCATCGGATCTTGTGGAACAGGCGGGCGATGGGAAAAATTTCACTGATCGCCGCCGATTTTGCGTTCGGCATGCTCGTCTGCATGGTCATCTTCGCCTACGATCGCACGACGTTTGTCGCCACCCTTGCCGGAGTCGCGGGCGGCATGCTGCCGGATTTCCTGCAATTTTGCTACCATGCATGGAAGAAATTTCCGTGGACGTTTTTCCAGAAATTCCACGATTTTTTCCATCATCCCGACAAGATGAAGGATAAGAGGGTCCGCGGCGTCGCTTCGCAGATCCTCCTGCCGCTTGCGGTCCTTGTCGGCTATTTTCTGGTGAAATAATTGACTTTTCTGTTCCAGGTGTTATGGTTGTACGCAGAAGTCAATTTCGTATCTCTCTGGGAAGAGAAGAAAGGCTGAAACATGAATCCGTTCCTGATCGCAGCGACGTCTTTTGTTTTCGGTTGCATCGTCATGTACCTGTTGAAACCGGAGCGGGAATTGCCGGATCAATTGATCGTCGATCAGGCCTCCCGATGGATCAAACATCTCATCGCGCAGCGCGAATGCGATCCGTTGCACAAGGTGCTACTTGTCGAAGAGCTTACCGCGCTTGAATACGGACAGATTGTTTTCGGTTTTTTCGGCGCACGGAAGAAAGGAATTCAATACAAGCAAGTCGAAAAATACGCGAGTGAATATCGGAAATATTCGCTCGGCAATCGAATCACGAAAAGATTGCAAACCTCGAAAACGGACCCAGGATAAGATATCCTGCGCCGCTCGAGGTTTTTTATTTCGCGCTTTTCAAAAGCGTTTCCAGTTCTTTCCCCTCGAGCTTCCGGAATTGCCCGGGTTTGAGATCGCCGAGCCGGATATTCATGAAGCGGACGCGTTTCAGACTTTCGATCGGCAGGGAAAAGGCGTCGCACATGCGGCGGATCTCATGCTTCTTGCCTTCGGACAGCGTGATCGAGAACGTATGTTTGCCGAGCCGTTTCGTTTTCGCCGGCTTGGTCACGAGGCCGCCCTCAAGCTGCATGCCGCGGGCCATCACGCGGAGCATGTGGTCCTTCACCGGCACCCGCGTCGTCACGATGTATTCCTTTTCATGATCGTATTTCGGATTGAGAAGCTTGTCCGTGATGCGGCCGTCGTCGGTGAGAAGGATCAGGCCTTCGGAATCCTTGTCGAGGCGGCCGACGGGGAACATGCCGGGCAGTTTCACCTCGCTTGCGATATCTTTCTCGCCCTTGCGCTGCTTGTGGGTGATGAGCCCGCGCGGCTTGTAATAGGCGTAATAGGAAAAACGGTTCTTAACCGCGCCCTTGATCTCGATCGCATCTCCGTCGTTCACCTGGTCGCCGAGTGCGGCTTTCTTTCCGTTCACGAACACTTTGCCTGCCTCGACCAGCTTGTCTGCCGCGCGCCGCGAGAGGCCGTGTTTCTCGGCGATGAACTTATTAATGCGGATATGCATGGTATGGTATGATAGCACACTATGCACGAAGCGTACGTCATCACGTCGATCGAACAATTTTCCTACGCGGCGATCTTTCTCTTTGCGCTCGGCGCGGGCTATGTCGTGCCGGTGCCCGAGGAGATCATCCTGCTCATCACGGGATATCTGGCGAGCGAACGGATCATCCACCTCGCGCCGGCGATCTCCATCGTCATCCTCGCGTTCATCATCGGCGACAACATTCTCTACCGGCTCGTTCGGAACAACGAAAAGCGCGTCGGAAAATTCATCGCCGAAGTCCTGTCCATCAAATTCATCGCTCGGCACAAGCAATTTCTCGAAAAGCACATCAATACGACCATATTCATGACGCGTTTCGTGCCGTTTCTGCGCTTCGTCGGCCCGGTCTTCGCCGGCTATACGAAGGCAAAGCAGGAAGTCTTCGCGCTGTTCGATACGCTCGCCATCGCCCTCTACGCGACGATCTGGGTATGGATCGGTTTCGCGTTCCACAACAGCTTCGCGACGATCGTGAACGGCATCGGTCGCGTTCGCCATGTGGCGGTCATCTTTGTCTGGATCGTCGTCGGCATGATCATCAGCCGCATTATTGACGCGGTGTTTTCCCAAAAAGAAAAGAGAGAAGAGTAAAAGTGGCGGCAAATATTTTTTGCGAGAATAAAAACCGCAAGAAGTGTTTTTGCTGACCAGACCTTGCCCCACCTCGCAAAAACACTTCTTGCGGTTTTTTTATTCCTGCCGGTACGGGGCGTTCTTGATCGTGGCGATGATCTGGTCCTCGGAGTCGGTGATGGTGCAAATGCTCATGTCCGTGTCGTCGATCGTGTGGTTTTCGACGAGAAGCTTTTCCTGGATGAGATCCATCAAAGGCTGCCAGAACGCTTTGCCGACGAGGATGACCGGCGTGCGCGGCATCTTGCCGGTTTGGATCGCGCCGATGACGGAGAACAGTTCGTCGAGCGTGCCGAAACCGCCCGGATAGTAGATGTAGCATTCGGCGGCGAAGAACAGGAGCGTTTTGCGACTGAAGAAATATTCGAAGTCGGCGCTCTCAGTGACATATTTGTTCGTCTGCTGTTCTTTCGGCAATTCGATCGTGAAGCCGATCGATGCGCCGCCCGCCTCGTACGCGCCCTTGTTCGCCGCTTCCATGATGCCGGGGCCGCCGCCCGTCACGACGGCATATTTGAGTTCCTTGACGATGCGCCGCGCGAGCGATTCGGCGTGCTTGTAGTATTTGTTGTCCCGGGCAAGACGGGCCGAGCCGAGGATGCTGACGGAGCGCGGATATTTCTTGATGAGGTCGTAGCCGCGGGAAAGCTCAGTCAGCATGGTTTTTTCCGTGCCGCGGACGGTCTCTTCGATCTGCCGTATCGTGGCGGGGCCCGCGGTGATGCGGTTGCCGCGGACGATCTCCCGGTTTCCGTCCACACTCTCTTTTTTTGAGAACGGATTCTTGAATTTTATGTTCATATGGCAGAGAATTATAGCATACGGCCGCGCATCCGCCACTGGCGTTCCGTTTCGCATCTGGTATACTGGTGCGGTAGCAGTAATTTTCATCATCATGGACAAGAAAATAGCAATCGCCGTCGTGATCGGAATCGCCGTCGTCTTTCTTTTCAGCGGCGGACAGACGATAATCGGGAACATGCTCGGGACGAACGCGACGAATCAGCAAACGAATCAGAATCAGGCTCAACTGGCGACAACCACTATGACGAACAACAATAACATCATCACGACAGCGGACGGACTCCAGATGGAAGATACGACGGTCGGCACCGGCACCACGGCGGTGGTGGGCAAGACGGTGACGGTCAACTATATCGGCAAGCTCACGGACGGCACGGTCTTTGACACGTCGCTCCAGCCGGGCAGGACGCCGTTCACATTTGCCCTTGGCGCGGGTCAGGTCATCAAGGGTTGGGACGAAGGCGTCGCCGGCATGAAGGTCGGCGGCACGCGCATTCTTGTCATTCCGGCATCGCTCGGCTACGGCGCGCAGGCGGTCGGTCCGATCCCAGCGAACTCGACGCTCGTTTTCCAGGTGCAATTGCTCGGGGTCAAGTAGGCGAAAGGACGCTTGTTTTGCAAAGCACGATAAAATCCCCGCCATCGCGGGGATTTTTCACTGCTCACAAAATTTTCTGCTGAAAATTTTGCTCCGCAAGGCTTTGCAAAACAAGCGTCCTTTCGCCCGGATGATTTTATGCTATAGTCGACCCGTGAAATTCACGATCCAGAAAAAACTTGCCGGGAAGCTCGGTCGCGCAGGCATTCTCGAGACGTCGCACGGCGCGATCGAGACGCCGGCGTTCGTCGTCGTCGGCACGAAAGCGACGGTGAAATCGCTCACACCCGAAGCGGTGCGTGACGCGGGCGCGCAGGTCGTGCTTGCGAACACCTATCATCTGTATCTCCAGCCGGGCGACGAAGCGGTGAAAAAGATGGGTGGTCTGCACCGCATGATGAACTGGCACGGACCTGCGATGACGGATTCGGGCGGCTTCCAGGTCTTTTCGCTCGGCGCTGCATACGGCAAAGGCATATCGAAAGTGCTCGCCATCACCGATCCCTCCCTCCTTATTCCCGAGCGGTTCGACGACGCCGCCGCGCCGCGTCTTGCGAAAGTAGGCGAGGACGGCGTCTCGTTCACGTCGCACCTCGACGGTTCGGTGCATTACATCACGCCGGAAAAATCGATCGCCATCCAGCACAACCTCGGCGCGGACATCATCTTTGCGTTCGACGAATGCACGGCGCCGACGGAAGATATCAAATACCAGGAAGAGGCGCTCGAGCGCACCCACGCCTGGGCGCGCCGGTCGCTCGCCGAACATCAAAAAAGAAATACCGAAAACACTGTCGCGCTTTTCGGCATCGTGCAGGGCGGCAGGGAAGAGAGATTGCGCAAGAAATCCGCGAAAGTCATTTCTGACATGGAGGTCGACGGCGCCGGTTTCGACGGCTTCGGCATTGGCGGCTCGTTCGCGAAAGAAGACATGGAAAGCGCCGTGAAATGGGTGAACGAGGTCTTGCCCGAGGAAAAGCCGCGCCACCTCCTTGGCATCGGCGAGCCGGAGGATCTGTTCATGGGGATCGAACAGGGTGTCGATCTCTTCGACTGCGTGCTGCCGACGCGCCTCGGCAGGAACGGCACGCTCTACACGTCGCGCGGCAAGATCCATATCGAGAACGCACAATACCGCCTGGATTTGGGGCCGATCGACGACGGCTGCGTCTGCTATACCTGCAAAAATTATTCGCGCGCCTATGTCGCGCACCTCTTTCGCGGCAAGGAAATGCTCGCGGGCACGCTCGCCTCGGTCCACAACGTGCATTTCATCGTGAACTTGGTGAAAAAGATCCGTCGGTCGATCCTCGACGGGAATTTCGAGAAATACAAAAAGGAATTCCTGAAAAACTACGCGCAATAAAAAAGCCGGGCGCATGGCGCCCGGCCGTTTTTGCTCTCGTCACAAGCCGAGGCTGTCCCGCAGTTCCTGCAAAGAAATATCGGGATGGTCGTTCAGCTTTTTTACGAGGAGCTCTTGGCGTTGAGGATCGAGCCGTCTGTACTCGCCCTCCATGAGATATGCCAGGACTTTTTCGTTCTGGATATCCGATGTGAGGGAAGGGATCATGCCTCTGATCTTGTTTTGCATGACGACCTTGAACGCCTCATCCGCTCCAGAACTTCCTTCACCGTCTTTTTTAAACGGCGACTGCGACCCGCCTTTTTTATGCGGATCTTGGTGTCCGATCATGGGTGTCCTCCTTTGAAAGAGCCGATTTTGCTGAATTATGCAGATTTATCATAGTTTTGTCAAACGATTGTCGGAATGAAAAATGCCGGCTGCTTTTGCAGCCGGCATCGGCTCACCCGAACAATTTCCTCTTGATCGACTTCAGAAACGTGCGGAATTTCAGGAACCGTTCCTCCGCCCGTTCCTCCCGGTCAAGCTTTCGCATGACCGGTCGCTTGTCCGCCAAGAGATCCGAAAGAAGTTCCAGAAACCGCGGATCCGTTCCGGGAACCGGCCTCGCTTCCCATTCCTTGATCGCCGCGGACATCTCCTCCAGATTTTCCGCATTCGAAGAAAGATCGGGCGGACGCATCCGATCATAGAGCGACAGACAATGTCCGACCTGTATCCGGGACAGCCACAGCGGTATGGTGAACGGATCGAAAAATTGCCGAAGCCGTTCGCAGCGAAAGGCGTTCAGATGATACGTGCGACGGAGTCGTTTCCGTTCGCGGCGTCCTTTGCGAATGCGCGCGACGTCAAATGCCGTATATTTTTCACGCAGGGCGACGAACGCTTCTTTTGACGGCGCGAAGATATCCTTTCCCATCAGGCACCTCCCGTAGAAAGATCATGCTTGCTGTTTCTGCCGTTACCATACCACGGAGTGTCGACGGAGTCAAATAAAAATACGGACCGCTTGCGTCAAGCGATCCGTATCAGAGCCACGGCCGGAGCCGATCTTTCACTTTACGGAAAAATGCATCCTGTTCGTCGAGCGGCAAAGCGTCGACGAACGCCGTCGAACCGTTCTTCCGGATCCGTTCCTTGATTTCCATTTTTGCGGCGTAGAGCAGTTTGAGGTTGCGGAGGAAATTATCCGCGAGTCCCGTTTCCTCCCGGCACCGTATCTCGTCATACAGCTCGATGAGCGGCTGTTCGCCGATCGGAATCTCCGACCAGGAATCCGGGTCGATGCAGATTGCGTCATGCAGGTTGATGCTGTCCCAGATCTGATCTTCCGTCATGCCGCCCGGCACGGTACACGGCCGGAAAAATATCCGGAGCGCCCGCACGTCCTCGGGAAACAGCTCGAATCTTTCGCGGTATGCTGACAGCACGCTGTCCTCGACTTTCCCGATCCGTTCGATCTCCTGCCATGCGCGTACGGCCGAGATCCGCGGCCGTGATATGGCAGAGAGCGCGGCGATCAGTCTGCGCAATTCTTCCTTGCGATCCATAAGAACCTCCTTTCCAAAGATCAGATTTGCTTTCCTGTCTTGAGCGTAGCATAATGATTTTTTCGGTCAAATATGGACAGGTTCAAGATCAAAAGCGAATACAAACCCGCGGGGGACCAGCCGGAGGCGATCAAGGCGCTCGTGGAGGGCGTGGGAAAATGCCTGAAAAAACAGACTCTTTTCGGCGCGACCGGCACTGGCAAGACGTTCACGGTGGCAAATGTTATCGAGAAAGTGGGAAAGCCGACGCTCGTTATTGCCCACAACAAAACGCTTGCCGCCCAGCTCGCCCAGGAATACAAGGAATTTTTCCCGGACAACGTGGTGCACTATTTCGTCTCGTACTACGACTACTATCAGCCGGAGGCATACATGCCGATCACCGACACCTATATCGAAAAGGAAGCGATGATCAACGAAGAGATCGACCGCCTGCGCCACGCATCCACCCAGGCGCTCCTGACGCGCCGCGACGTCATCATTGTTGCGTCGGTTTCGTGCATTTACGGCCTTGGCAGTCCCGAGGAATATGAAAAGGTGAATATCAAGCTTTCCGAGGGCGACAAACTCTCGCGCCAGGACCTGATCAAGAAACTGATTTCCGTATATTTCACGCGGACGAACTCGGATGTGAAGCCGGGACAATTCCGCGCGGTGGGGAATTCGGTGGAAGTCATGCCGACCGGCGAGAAAATCCTCATCCGCGTCGATTTTGACGGGGAAAAAATCTCGCATATTTCCAAGATCGATTCCGTCTCCCGCAAGATCACCGAGGACGGTCTGAAAGCCGCGTTCATTTTCCCGGCGAAGCATTTCGTCACGAACAAGGACGAACAGAAGCGGGCGATCGAGAGCATCAAGCTCGAGCTCGACGAGCGCGTCAAGGTTTTGAAAAAGGAAGGCAAGGATCTCGAGGCCGAGCGCCTGCGCCGCAGGACGACGCACGACATCTCGCTCATCCGCGAGGTTGGCTACTGCAACGGCATCGAGAACTACGCCAGGCATTTCTCGGGCAAGGCCGCCGGCGAGCCGCCGGAAACGCTGCTTTCGTATTTCCCGCACACGGCCGACGGCACGCCCGACTTTCTCACGGTCATCGATGAGTCGCACGTCACCATTCCGCAGCTGCGCGGCATGTATGCGGGCGACGCTTCGCGCAAAAAGACGCTCGTGGACTACGGCTTCCGCCTGCCGAGCGCAAAGGACAACCGCCCGCTCCAGTTTCCGGAGTTCGAAGAACGCGTGAATCAGTGCATCTATACGTCCGCGACGCCCGGCGATTTCGAGCGCGAGCATTCGGAAAAGATCGTCGAGCAGATCATCCGTCCGACGGGACTTGTCGATCCGGTCGTCGTCGTGAAGCCGATCAGCGAAACGAAAGGCAAGAACAGGTCGCAAGTATACGACTTCATTGACGAAGCGGAGAACGTGGTGAAAGGCGGCGGGCGCGTGATCGCCACGACGCTCACGAAAAAGATGGCGGAAGACCTCGCCGAATACCTGAAAGAAAAAGGCGTGAAGGCGGAGTATCTGCACAGCGAGATCAAGACTATCGACCGCATCGATATTTTGACCAATTTCCGCAAAGGCAAGTTTGACTGCCTCGTCGGCGTAAACCTTCTGCGAGAGGGCCTCGACCTGCCGGAAGTTGAGTTTATCGGCATTCTCGATGCGGACAAAGAAGGCTTTCTGCGGAGTGACACTTCGCTCATCCAGACCATTGGCCGCGCAGCGAGAAATGCCGCCGGGCGCGTGGTGCTCTATGCGGACCGCACGACGGGCAGCATCGAGCGCGCTATAGCAGAGACAAATCGCCGGAGGGAAAAGCAGATCGCCTACAATACCAAGCACGGCATCACGCCAAAGACGATCATCAAAAAGATCCACGATATCACGGAGCATATGCGGAGCGACCACGACAAAGCCGTGGCAGAGCTCGTGCGCATTGACACGGATTCCAAGGTGAGCCCGGCAAAATTGATCAAGCAAAAAGAGATCCAAATGAACGCCGCAGTCAAAATGCTGGATTTTGAAAGTGCCGCGATCTTGCGGGATGAGATAAAGGCGCTGGAAGCGAAGGGGAAGAAAGTGGTAAAAAAGAAGAAATAATTATGACTTTTTCAGTTCAAGCTAATTTTCTAGACGTTTTTAAAATTGGAGATAATATAAATTATAATCTGGAAATTTTAAAAATTTTGTATAAAGCCTACGAAGAATTACCCAATGGAGAAAACCTAATTAAACCTATTGTTGTGTTAAATACAGCCATTACAGAAGCAATTTTATATGATTTTGTCGTAAATAGATTAAAAAGACCTTATCGTTCAGAAATTCTATCAATGGATATTTTTCGTGGATTACAGAATACTGAGTTAAAAAAATTTGAACATTATATAACTCAGGCAGAGAAACATGATCTTTTTGATTTAAAAGATACAGATTTTTATGATGCAATTAGGAGTTTGAGTAAAAAAAGAAACAGGATTCATATACAAAAT
>JAGWZI010000027.1 GCA_018968925.1 Patescibacteria group bacterium
CAAGTGAACGCCTACACCGGCTTCTCTGCCCAGAACGTCCAGGCGAACATTCCCCAGGCTGTCGCCACCGATTCGCGCGGCTACCTCACCCTCGACGAGCGTCCCATCCTTGCGGCCGTGGTCAATGCGGTGAAGGGGATCGGCCAAGTCGCCGGCGATTTTGCGTCCACGCTTACCGGCTGGCTCGGGAATGCGGCAAACGGGATTGCACAGTTGTTTGCGGGCGAAATAGATACGCAAAAACTCTGTATCGGCGATACGTGCGTGACGCAAACGCAACTTGCGCGATTGCTCGCCCAAAACGGCATGGTTTCATCGGGCGGTCCGACGCCTCCGCCGGCGGATTCGTCCTCGTCTCCCGTTTCGGTTTCGACTTCATCGGCAACAAGCACCTCGTTTGCGAGCACGACAACCGGTGTGACAGACGCGTCCTCAACGTCATCCGGGGCCACTTCATCGGTTTCCACGGTATCTTCTCCCGATACCGTCGCAACGGGTACGTTGGCTACGACCTCCGATTCGACAGATGCCTCAACGACAAATGCAACTTCATCAAGCGCTACGCCGTAAATATCCTTACGTTCGACAAATCGATCGCTATAATCAACACTCATGAAAAAAATCATCCTTTCATCCGTATTCATCCTTGCCGTCGCGGGCTACGTCATTTACCAGAATATGACCGGACAATCCGGCAGCGCCGCCGTCGCGGCGAATACACCGGGCACGACACCGACTTCGGGCCAGACGAGCGGCCAGGAAGTGCCGAACCCGCTGCCCGCATCGAATCCGATGCCGTCCTCAAATATGGGCATGGGCATGAATGCGAACGCCGGCATGTACAAGAACGGCACGTATACCGGCAGCGTCGAGGACGCATATTTCGGCAATGTCCAGGTCGCGGCTATCATCTCGGGCGGCAAGCTCGCCGACGTGCAGTTTCTTTCCTATCCGAATTACGGCCATTCGCTTTCGGTGAGCAAGATGTCCATGCCAATCCTCAAATCGGAGGCCATCAAAGCGCAAAGCGCCGAAGTAGACACGGTTTCGGGAGCGACGCAGATGTCCGATGCCTTCTCGCAGTCGCTCGCCTCGGCGCTTGCACTTGCAAAAAACTAGCTTCATGAAAGCGACCCGCACCATCATGGGCATGCCGGTGACGATCGATGTCGCCGATCCGCGAGCGACCGGCGCCGATCTCGAAAAAATTTTCGCGTACTTCGTCTCGGTGGACGAGCAGTTCAGCCCGTTCAAGAAAACAAGCGAGCTCTCGCGGATCAATGCGGGCGAAATCACGGAAAAAGAGTACAGCTCCGCGATGAAGGAAGTGCTCAGACTGTGCGAGGAACTCCGCCGTCTGACGAACGGCTATTTCAACATCAAGAAGCGCGACGGCACGATCGATACGTCGGGACTCGTCAAAGGTTGGGCGATCAAGCATGCCGCCGACATGCTCGCCAAGGCCGGATTCAGGAATTTTTACGTGAATGCGGGAAGCGACATTCAAGTCGCAGGCGTCAACGAAAAAGGCAAGCCGTGGGCGATCGGCATCAAAGACCCGTTCGATCCGGCGGGCGAACGGATCGTCAAGGTCGTCCATCTCGCGCACGGCGAAGGCATCGCCACCTCGGGCACGTACCTCCGCGGCCAGCACATCTGGAATCCGCACGATGAGGCGGAAAAGCCGATCGCCGATATCGTGAGCCTCACCGTCATCGGACCGAACATCTACGAGGCCGACCGGTTTGCCACGCCGGCATTCGCCATGGGCAAAAAGGGGATCAGCTTCATCGAGAACATCGACGGTCTTGAAGGATATATGATCGATGTGAACGGTCTCGCCACGTTCACGAGCGGTTTTGAGAAATATCTGCAATAATACGGCCATGCAATACGTCGACGATTTCCTGAACAGGATCACCATGTACCGGCTCGTGCTCTGGTCGCTTGTCGGCATCTTGCTTGCCGCGCTCGGGGCGAGCTTCCTCGGCTACATGCCGTTTACGCCTGTCGCGCTTCTCGTCAGCACGCTTTTCATACTCGCCGTGTCGATTGTTTCGAACGCGATATTCGCCAAAACGTTCAACGCCCCGGTGAACGTCGAATCCGTCTACATCACGGCGCTCATCCTCGCGTGCATCATCACGCCGATCGCGTCGAAGACGGACGTCGATTTCATCGCGTTCGCGTTTTTTGCGTCGTTCATCGCCACGGCGTCGAAGTACGTGTTCGCCATCGGCAAGAAGCACGTTTTCAATCCGGCGGCGATCGCGGTCGTCGCGACGGCGTTCCTCATGAACTACACCGCAAGCTGGTGGGTCGGCACGGCGGCCATGCTGCCGTTCACCTTTGTCGCCGGATTCCTCATTGTCCGTAAGACGCAGCGCGAAGATCTGGCGTATGCGTTCCTTGCCGTCGCGACGGTCTTCATCCTTGCGGTGAGCGCGGGCGGCATCGGCGGCGTGCCGGCGTATATCGTCCGTTTGGCGCTCGACACGCCGATCGTCTTTTTTGCGGGCGTGATGCTCACCGAACCCTTGACCACGCCGCCGACGCGGGGCTTGCGCATCTGCTACGGCATTCTGGTCGGCCTCCTCTTTCCGCCGTTCGTGCATGTCGGCTCGGTCTACATGACGCCGGAACTCGCGCTTGTCCTCGGCAACGTTTACTCCTATATCGTGAGCCCGAAAACGAAAGCAATGCTCACGCTCAAGCAGAAAATCCGCCTGACGCCGTCCATCTACGAATTCGTGTTCGCTTCCGACAAACGGTTTGCATTCCGGCCCGGGCAATATCTCGAGTGGACGCTCGGCCACGGGAACGCGGACGACCGCGGCAATCGCCGGTATTTCACGATCGCGTCGTCGCCCACGGATCCCGACATCCGTCTCGGCGTGAAATTCTACGAGCAGTCGAGCTCGTTCAAGCGCAAGCTTTTCTTCATGAAGCCGGGCGACCGGCTCGCGGCAGGCGGTCTCGCAGGCGATTTTACTCTGCCGAAAAACAGGGCAGAAAGGCTTGTGTTCATCGCGGGCGGCATCGGTGTGACGCCGTTCGTCAGCATGGCAAAATATCTCATCGACAAAAACGACCGGCGCGATGTCACGTTCCTCTATTCGAATCCGACGCAGGACGATATCGCCTATCGCGATGTGTTCGAGGATGCCCGGGTCAAGATCGGCATGAAGACGGTGTACGCCCTGACGCGGGAGACTGGTTCCGTGGCGAATTCCAATTTCTATGCCGGCCGCATCACGGGCGACATGATCCGGAAATTCGTACCCGATTTCCGCGGACGGCATTTCTACATTTCCGGCACGCGCGACATGGTGACGACGTGCCAGGCGGAGCTCGCCCGCATCGGCGTGCCGTCGGGTCGCATCACCACCGACTTTTTCCCGGGATTTGCGTGATATACTTTTTCCATGCAGCCCAGCCTCATCAATCTCGACGAATGCGTGCGCAATGCCTTACGGCTTTTTGCGGAGAAGAAACTTCCGGAATTTCCGGACATCGATTTCAAGCGTCCGCTCGTCGTCGGCAGCGGGAATGCGGCGGTGACCGGACGAATTCTTTTCGCTGATACCGACGCGGTGTTCGCGGACGAGAGCGATTACGTAAAAAAAATGGCAGCGGCGAAAGGGATCGACGGCGCGGTGATCATTTCGGCATCGGGCGGCAAGCATGCGCCCGGCATCGCGAACGAATTGAAGTCGCGAGGTTTGAAAACGGTTCTGCTGACGAACACGGCGGATTCCGCGGCGGGGAAGATAGCCGACGCGACAGCGGTATTCCCGAAAAATCCGGAACCGTACACCTACAACACGTCGACGTACCTGTCGATGATCTTCTCGAAGACCAAAGAAGATCCGAATGCGGTGCTCGCCATGCTCGAGAACATAGAAAAGACGGCGCCGGCGGATTTGAAAAGATGCAAGGCGTTCTATCTTTTGATTCCCGACGAATATGAAGCGGTGCGCGACATGTTCCTCACCAAATTCGACGAACTCTTCGGTCCGAAGCTCCTCGGCCGGTGCTATACGGAGGACGAGACGAAGCACGCGAAAACGCTCGTGCCGTCGGACGCGGAACTTTTCATTTCTCTCGGCGTGGAGAACGATACATTCGGAAAAAACCGTTTCAATATTCCGCTTCCGGAACATTCCGGCTTCGGCACGCTCATTGCCGCCGGATATTTCTTCATCGGTCTCGTCCAGAAAGCCAATCCGCCGTATTTCAAGGAAAACGTCGAACGGTATGTCGCCGAAGCGTCGAAGATTTTTGGCGAAAAGCTTTCCGTTATCGTAGAATAATCGCATGATCAAAGACCCGACCATCGTCATCATGGGCACGACCGGCGACCTCGCCAAGCTCAAGCTCATTCCGGCGCTTTCCGCGCTCATCAGGACCGGGCAGATCGCCGATCCCGTCATCATCGGCACGGCATCGTC